>DASVBS010000066.1 GCA_036375715.1 Longimicrobiaceae bacterium
TTTTGAGGCCTGTTACGAATTGCTTGCGGAGTGCCTGGGGCCGGAATAATTGTTGCGATGTCGGCTAGCGTCTTCGACCGGACGTCGCGGGACGGGGCGGCGCCCGGCGCTGGTCGGTCCCGTCTCCCCGGAGGCTAGACATGGCTCGTCAAACTGGAGTGGTCGAATTCTTCAAGGACGACAAGGGCTTCGGCTTCATTCGTCCGGACGACGGCGGCAAGGACGTCTTCGTGCACCATTCTGCGATCGCGATGGAGGGCTTTCGCTCGCTGAAGAAAGGCGACCGCGTGGAGTTCGAGATCGTTGACGATCCGAAGGGTCCCCGGGCCGCCGACGTGCAGAAAGTCTAGCCACCGAGACGGATGAGGACGCGCGAGATACGGGCGCCGGATGAGAATCCTGGCGCCCGTTCTGATTTGGGAGGACCTGTTTCAGGGAATCAGCAACACCTTGCCGAATTGACGCCCCGCTTCGACGTACTCGTGGGCGGCGCGCACCTCCTCCAGGGGGAAGGTACGGTCGATGACCGGCACCAGCTCTCCGCGCAGGGCTACCTTCAGCATCTCCGCGAACTCGGAGCGCGAGGCCATGGTCGAACCGATCAGCTGTAGCTGGCGCCAGAAGAGGAGTCGCAGATCGGTCAACCCCTGCCGTCCGGATGTCGCGCCATAGGTCACCAGGCGTCCGCCAGGGGACAGGCAGCGCAGGCTGGACTCCCAGGTAGCCTCTCCCACGTTCTCCACCACCACGTCCACCCCCCGCCGATCCGTGTCGCGGCGCAGCTCGCGCGCGAAATCCACCGTCGTGCGGTCGTAGACGCGATACGCCCCGAGAGCACGCAGCTTCTCCGCCTTCTCCTCCCCCGAGGTCACCGCGAAGACCCGCGCGCCCGCTAACCTGGCAATCTGCAGGGCGGCGATCGCCGTCCCGCCCGAAGCGCCCAGGATCAGCACATCCTCACCCGCGCGAAGCCTGGCGCGGTGCAGCAGCGCCCGCCAGGCCGTCTGGTAGGAGACGGGCAGCGCGGCTGCCTGCTCGAAGGGGAAGTCGTCCGGCAGGCGGTGGAGCGCGTGGGCGGGCACCACCACCTCCTCGGCGAAACCGCCGTCCGTGTGCTCGCCGAGGATGCGGAAGCGGTAGCAGAGCGACTCCGCGCCCTGCAGGCAGAACTCACAACTCCCACAGAAGAGGATCGGGTTGACCACCACCCGCGCGCCGATCTCCCAGCCCTCCACCTGCTCGCCCACGGCCGAGACCAACCCGGCAATGTCCGACCCGCCGATGTGCGGCATGGTGGTGTCGACCGGAAGTCCGCGCCTGATCCAGAGGTCCAGGTGGTTGAAGCCCGCGGCGCGCACGGAGATGCGCACCTCGTGCGGGCCGGGCTCCGGCACCGGGACGTCCTCGACGCGGAGGACCTCCGGGCCGCCGTGCTCGTGGAAGCGTGCTGCGCGCATTTGCAATAATTACGAATTACAAATTACGAATTACGGGAAATTACGGGACGGCAATTTTGAATTTTGGATTTTGAATCGGGGCGGTGCCAGGTTTTTGCTTGCGGCCGTCGTTCGCATGGGATCATCGGGGATATTTTCCGTACCGGCGCGCCCTCCGGGCGCGAGGGCGGCGCATGAGGGCGAGCGCCTGGCGCGGCGTCCATCTGGATGATTGAGCGGTCCGGGATCCGCCGGCATCCGAGTGCGGGTGCCCGCAGGGGGGTCCACAAGGGGCGCCCCTACGGGAATCGGCTGCCAAGCGAACGATGACCGTCTGGCGACGCAAATTCACTACCGATCAGGTCACCGATTTGACGGCCGATCCTATGGGTAGCCGCGCCTTCACCGCAGCCCGGCTGCCTTGCCGGGGAAGTTCTGATTGGAGGCGACCGGGGCTCGGTCCATGCATGGGAGGCGGGCCGTGCCTGGAGGAGGAGTGAGATGCGCTTTCAGAGCTCGGAAGACCGGCTGAATCCGATCCCGCCGGAGGGAGTCGATGACACGACACTGGGCGGGTACCCCCTGGTGCACGGGCGCGCTCCGGCGTTCGAGGGGTGCGACGGCGAGCCGTACACCGTGGCAATCGACACGGAGCGGGCGGAGGATGGCGAAGGATGGGTCGCCTACCTCATTTTCCTCCGCTGGTCGCAGACCGGCTCGGCGGTGATGGGCCACATGGAGACGGGCGACCTGGAGCGCGGGGCTACCGAAGAGGAGGCCCGGAAGCGTCTGGAGGCGTACCCGCTCCGCCGCGTGCGCGAGGTGCTCGACGCGGAGATCGAGCGGCGCCGGGCCGAGCGGGAGGCTGAGCAGGAGAGCGCGATGGACCTGACCCAGAGCGATCCCGGGGACGACTGAGCCCCGGAACGATCCCTCCACACCTTCATCCAACTTTGACGACTCGCCGGCACCAGCCGCCATGTTCCAGGAGACCCTCTTCTTTCTGAGCGAGAGCACCACGGCTCGTCGCCTCGTGACGCGCGCCCCCATTTCCCGGCAGCTGGCCGAACGCTTCGTCGCCGGGGAGACCCTGGACGAGGCGGTGGCAGTGGCTCGCACGTGCAACGAGCACGGCCTCAGCGTTTCGCTGGATTACCTGGGCGAGGAGGTGACCCGGCGCGAAGAAGTCGAGCATGCGGTGGAGATGGCCATCCGCACCCTCGACCGCATCGCGGAGGAGGGTCTGAACGCCAACATCTCGCTGAAGCCGACCCAGTTCGGACTGACCATCGATGAGGCGCTCTGTCGCGACAGCGTGGAGCGCGTGCTCGTCCGCGCGCGGGAGCTGGGGGACCGCGAGGACGAAATCTTCGTCCGTCTGGACATGGAGTCCGCGGAGTACACCGAGCGAACCGTCGCTCTGGTCGAGGCGCTCTGGGAGGCGGGCCACCGCAACGTGGGCACCGTGCTGCAGTCGTGCCTCTACCGCACGCCCGACGACCTGCGGCGGCTGATGCGACTGGGGTCGCGGATCCGCCTGGTGAAGGGGGCGTACCGCGAGCCGCCGACCGTGGCCTACCCTGACAAGAAGGACGTCGATCGTCGCTTCCTCGACCAGACCCGGCTGCTCCTGCGGGAGGGGAACTATCCGGCCATCGCCACGCACGACGTGGAGATGATCAACGCCACGCGGCGCTTCGCCTTCGAGCACGGGATCTCCAAGGATTCCTTCGAGTTCCAGATGCTGTACGGGGTGCGGCGGGACCTGCAGCATCGGCTGCGCGAGGAAGGCTACCGCGTGCGCGTCTACATCCCCTTCGGGGAGCAGTGGTACCCCTACCTGATGCGGCGCCTCGCCGAGCGCCCCGCCAACCTCTTCTTCATCACCGGCAGCATCCTGAAGGAATCGCCAGTGCCCTGGCTGGCCCGCCCCATGGCCATCGGCGCCGGTGCCGTGGCGGGGGCGCTGATGGCGCTGACCTGGAAGCGCAGGAGCTGATGCCGCGGGTCGCTGCATGCTCTGGCGTGCTGCACCTGGAGGTTGAAGGCGCGCTGCTTCTGGAGGTCTAGGAGCTGGTAGACAGAGGCGTCGGGGCTCAGGGCGAGCGCTCGCGCGGCCGGATGCGGCCTGGAGCGGGAGGACGGGGTGCTGGCACTGGGGCGGCACGCGCATATCGGGGCGACCGTTGTGCGGGAAGCTGGCTGGCTCACCATCGATGATCACTGGATGACCGAGATCGAGTACAATCTGCGGCTGGTCGATCCGCACGCCCACCTGTTGGAGGTGGACGTGCGGTTTTCGTGCGAGGGTGCGGGGGCCGAGCTGGTGATGCCGGCGTGGACGCCGGGCTCCTACCTGATCCGCGAGTACGCGCGGCATGTGCAGGGCTTCGAGGCGATGGGGGAGGATGGCTCACCGCGGCACTGGACCAAGCTGGACAAGGCCACCTGGCGGGTCGAGGCGGAAGCCGGCGAGCAGCTGCAGGTGCGCTACCGCGTCTACGCCAACGAGCTGACCGTGCGCACCAGCCACTTCGACGCCACCCACGCCTTCATCACCCCCGCCTCCGTCTTCATGTTCGTGCGCGGGCAGGAGGCCCGGCCGTTGCGGCTCGAGGTGGATGCCCCTGGGTCGTGGGCGGTGGCGACCGCGCTGCAGGGGGAGGAGGGCGAGGGTGACGGCGCGCGGCGCTTCGTGGCCCTGGATCATGACGAGTTGGTGGACTCCCCGCTGGAGATCGGCGAGCATCGGCGAGTGGAGTGGGAGCAGCTGGGGAAGCGACACGCCTTCGTCATGTGGGGCCGGGCCGAGGTGGACGAGGCGCGGCTGGTGCGGGACACGCGCCAGATCATCGACGTCGTCGCGGAGATGTTCGGCGGCGTGCCGTACGAGCGCTACCTGTTCATCCTGCACCTCTTCCCCGGCGGCCGCGGCGGACTGGAACACAGGGCCTCGTCCGCGCTGCAGGCCGGGCGGGACGCCTTCCGTGGCGAAGCGTACGAGCGGCTCCTGGCGCTGATCGCGCACGAGTACTTCCACGTCTGGAACGGCAAGGGGATCCGTCCGGCGGCCCTGGGGCCCTTCGACTACACGCGGGAGAACTACACCCGCGACCTGTGGGTGGTGCAGGGGCTGACCACCTACTACACCGACCTGGTGCTGCGGCGCGCGGGGTTGCTGAGCCAGGAGAAGTACCTCGCGCGCCTGGCCGAGCTGATCGAGAAGCTGGAGAAGATGCCCGGGCGGCGGCACCAGAGCCTGGCCGAGTCCTCCTTCGATGCGTGGATCCGGTTCTATCGTCCCGACGAGAACTCCGGCAACGCGCAGATCTCCTACTACCACAAAGGCGCCCTGGTGGGGATGCTGCTGGACATGGAGATCCGCCGCGCGACCCGGGGGGCGCGCTCCCTCGACGGCGTGATGAAGGTGATGTGGGAGCGCTTCGGGAAGGTGGAGCTCGGCTACCCCGAGGGCGAGCTCGAGCGCGTGGCCGAGGAGGTGGCAGGCGTCGAGCTGGGGTGGTTCTTCGACCGTTACGTGCGCGGGGTGGAGGAGCTGGACTACGACCGGGCGTTGGAGGTGGTGGGGCTGCGGCTGGTGCGGGGTGGCGAGGAGGAGGCTGCCGGGGGGCGGGGCGCCGGCGAGGGTGTACAATTCGCGGGCGAGGCGGGCGCGCCGATCGCAGGAGGGGTGATCGAGGGAGGGTTGAGAGAGCACGGCGCTGAGGCAGCCCCGTCGGATGGCGAGAAGCAGTCACGATCCGAGGGCCAGGGTGGGACCGTGCCGGCGCGCGCGGAGCGCGCCCCGGCCGCGGCGAGGGCGTCCGAGGGGAATGGCGGGGTCGGAGTCAAGCTGCCGGATGTCGAGCAGGTAGAGGCGCGGTTGGGGTTGCGGTTGAAGGAGGCGGGGGGTCGGGTGGAGGTGCAGAGTGTGGTGGCGGGGGGACCGGGGTACCGGGCGGGAATGGATTCCGGGGACGAGGTGGTGGCCGTGGGGGGATACCGGGTGGGGAGCGTGGCCGAGGTGGCGGGGCGGCTGGAGGGCGTGGCGGCAGGAGCGCGGGTGGAGGTGCTGGGCTTCCGGCGGGGGGAGCTGATGCGGTGGGAGGTGGAGGTGGGGGCGGAGGGGCGGCGGTGGCGGGTGGTGCCGCGTGGGGCGTGATGGGAGGTGGGGGCTGGGAGGACAAGGTGACAAGGTGACAAGGTGAACGGCGGGGTGCGGGAGTTGGGGCCAGGCGCAGCGGGAGCGGGCGGGATCGGCTTGACCCCGGTCGCTCAGCAGGGTTATGATTCAACTCTTCGAATTGTCGAAGAGTCGGTTACGGGACGTGGCGCAGCCCGGTAGCGCACCTGAATGGGGTTCAGGGGGTCGCGGGTTCAAATCCCGCCGTCCCGACTTTCGTAAGTGACTGCTGTAGTGGGGCTTATGCTCCTTCACCAGGCCCGCTTCATCGACCCGATGAGCGGGCCTGGGGTATGTAGTGGGGTATGAGGAGGGTCTTTCACCCTCCTCTGAGGAGGTTTCAGGGGGTCCCTCGGAAGCGTTGGAACCTGATCCCTTGGGCTGCCGACCGAACGCCGCGGCTCGCACTCGTCGGCGGGTCTCCGCCGACTTGGCGCGGATCACGTCCCTCTCCTTTTCCTGGTAAACTTCCCGCCGCGTGTCGGAGCTGCGGTGCCCCGTCTGATCGTTGAGCACTCGCTCATCTGTCTCATAATCCTCATATACGTCGGTCGCCTTGCGTCGGATACCGTACCACCCGCGACCGGGTTGCGGGGTGACTCCGGCGATCTGCTCGAGCTGGTGGAACAGATCGAGGAGGCTCCGCTTGCCGATGGGCTGATCGGAGACACTCGCCTTGGCTCGCCGGGTCGGCTTCGCGTCGGAATGCCCGGGTCGACCTTTCTTCGGCCAGTGACTCGGTGAGACATCGTACTTGAGTCGACCGCTGGGAAAGATCGGGTAATCCTCCCGCAGATCCCGTTGATATGCATCTTCGAGGTGCTTCAGGTAGCCGGAGAGGGCGCGGTCGATCGCTCCGCGCTCCTCAGGCGTGAGATCGCGGGTGACGCCGAGCTTCTTCCCTGCCCCGTGCACCACCATTCGCCCGAGGTTGAAGGCGCCGGATGTAGACAGGTCGAGCTGGCTTCGCATCAACCGGGCAACCTGGCCCAGGCGGGCTTCGGCGCCGAGTTCCACGGCGAGAGCGATGCGCGGATCGACTTCCGGATGGTCGAGGGTGGCAAAGATGCGCCGAACCTCGTCTTCGCTGTGCCGCGGGGTATTGCTCGAGATCCGGCTGGAGGTGAGCTGCTCCCACTCACGTCGCATCTGCTCGCGCCAGCTTCGGCGTACCGCAACTGTCCTATCGATCCTCTCCTCCACCGCGAGCCACTGAGCCACCTGCAGCAGGATCACGACGCAGCGCTCCGTCCAAGCCGGGCCGCCCTTTCCTTTCTCATTGAAGCGCCTCGCTAGCCGCAGCCATAGCTCGCGGACGACGGAGTAGGTGAGGCTGTCCCACGTGCGGGGCAGGCCGGCCGGCCCGGTGCCGATCGCACACACGATATCGCGGGCCGCGCGCCGCATCTCCCTAACGTGCTCGGTCTCCACAACGTAGAGGCCCTCCGGAACACTCGTAGCGAGTTCGAATCCCGCGGCAAGGGTGAGAGGGCCCTCAGCCTCAGCCCCCGCCCCGACGACGCTCGGGTCCCTTCCGAGCATCAGCGTGTCGTACATCACCTGAGTCTGCCGCACCGCCTCCCGTTCCAGCTCTTCCACGATGGCTCCACGTTCGTCGCGAATGGCGAAGCCGAGCGACCGGCGCTGGAAACGCTTCAGAGACCCGACCCACCAGCGCACCTCGATGACGCGTCCGCGATCGGTCCTTTCGAAAGCGGTCACGG
>DASVBS010000067.1 GCA_036375715.1 Longimicrobiaceae bacterium
CCCCCCTCTCCTTCAGTTCAGCTCGATCCTCACCTGCAGCGGCGCCCCCTCCAGAGAAAGCAGATTGGCCAGGGTCCGGTCGCGGTGACGGCGGAAGCGCAGCGCGATCCGGGAGCCGCCGATGCGCAGGTTGGTAAGGGTCAGCTCGCGCATGAAGCCCGGCAGCCGCGGATCACGAATGTGCAGCAGGCGCTGCCCGGCGTCGGGAAAGATGCCGAGCACGCCCTGCAGGAGCATGAAGAACGCCCCCGACGCCCACGCCTGGGGCGAGCAGCTCACCGGATAGAGCACTGGCCGCAACCCTCCCGACCGCTGCATGCCGCAGAACAGCTCCGGCAGACGATGCGCCCGCATGTGGATGGCCGCCTCGTGCAGCGCGGTGAGCACCGGCAGCGCCCGGTGCGCGTGGCCGTAGAGAGAGAGCCCGAGCACCACCAGCGCGTTGTCGTGCGGCCAGATGGAGCCGTTGTGGTAGCTCATCGGGTTGTACACCGGGTGCTCCGCGCTCAACGTGCGAATCCCCCAGCCGCTGAACATAGAGGGCGCGAGGAAGACATCCGCCATCCGCGCAGCCTGCTCGTCGGTGGGGACGCGACTCCAGAGCAGGTGCCCGGCATTGCTCGTGACCGTCGGCAGCGGTCTCTTCTCCCCGTCCAGGGCCAGAGCAAACGTCCCCAGCTCCTCCAGCCAGAATCTCTCCAGGATCCGCTCGCGCAGGTTCGTGGCCTCCCGCCGGAGCCGTTCCGCATCCGTGCGGCGTCCGAGGGCCTCGAAGAGCTGCGCCATGCGGAGCTTCGCGTCGCAGACATAACCCTGCACCTCGACCAGGGCGATCGGGGGGACCGGTAGCCGGCCATCGGGGTAGGGCACGCCGTCTCCCGAATCCTTCCAGCCCTGGTTCACCAGGCCGCGGTCCGAGGTGCGCGCGTACTCCACGAACCCGTCCCCGTCGAGATCGCCGTACTCGTCGATCCAGCGCAGCGCCCGCTCGGCGTGGGGCATGAGCTGCCGCGCCAGTGCCTCGTCGCCGGTCCAGCGCCAGGTCTCGTGCAGGAGGATCAGCCAGAGGGGCGTGGCGTCGACCGTCCCGTAATATGGTACGTGCGGGATCTCGCCGGAGCGCGCCAGCTCACCCCGTCGCAGCTCGTGCATGATGCGCCCGGGCTGCTCCTCCGTGTACGGGTCCTCCTTGACCCCCTGGTGACGCGCGAGGTACTGCAGCGTGTCGACCGCGATGAGGGGGTTGAGCGGCAGCGTCTGCAGCGAGGTGATGATCGAATCGCGGCCGAACGCGGTCGTGTACCAGGGGATGCCGGCGGAGATGATGTGCTCGCCGTCGGCGTGGATGTAGAGCGACCGAAGGTCGTTGACCGACTGGGCGAGGGTCGCATTGAACTCCGCGACGTCGGTGCTCCACCCCGAGCACTGCGAACGCCACTCCGAGTACTCGCTCGCGAGCCGATTGCGCCTCTCCCGAAGGGGAGACGGTGCGCTCCTGCTGGTGCGCGCCGGACCCGGTGAGACCTCCCACTGCAGCACCTGTCGTACTCCTGGCTCCAGCCGCAGCGTCCACCGCGCTCCATTCTCGTCCAGCGTGGTGGGCGGCGACTTGAAGGAGACGTGGGAGTACACCGTCTCGCCGTCGAGCCCCTGGTAGGAAAACTCGAGCAGGCGACCATTCAGCACCCGCGGACGATAGAACTGCCCCCTCTTCGGGCGCTTCCACCCCCGCACCTCGAAGATGTCCGCGAAGTCGCTGCCGAGGTCGAGCCGAACCCAGAAGTCGACCGGCCGGGTGAGGAAGTTGGTGATGGTCACCTGCTCCGCGAGGTGACCCTCGACGACGATCTCGCGGCGAAGGTGGATCACGTTCTTCGGATCCCAGGGGTCGCCCCCTAGCGTCTGATCGGTGACCGCCAGATCGATGCGCGCCTCGTACGGCCTGCTGGTCTGTGCCGAAAGGAGTACGGGCTCCCCGCCCGCGAAGCGCAGCATGTAGTGGCTGAGGATGCGGGTGTCGTCGTGGAAGAGCCCGAGACCGCAACGGCCTGGAGGGGTGACGTTTCCGTTGCGGTCCAGCAGGAGAAAGAGGCGGTTGTGCTTGAGAACGAGGGCATCCTCGACCGGCGCCTGGTGAGCGCAGTCGATCGAGGAGTAGCCCACCGCCTCGGTCATCGAGATCGGCGTACGTGCTTTCGTCTGCGTCGACATGTAGCGCGTTCACGATGATCAGGCGATGCGGATCCGCTGGCGCCGGGCCGCGGCAGCCGCGCTGATGAGTCGCTGGTAGAGCGCCTCATGCTCCGCCACCATGCGCGATCGGTCGAACCGTTCGACAGCGCGGGCTCGACAGCGCTCGCGGTCGAAATGATCGACGGCACCGCCGGGGCGGATCAACTCTACCATCTCATCCTGGTCACGGGCGATGAATCCGGTCACCCCCTGCTCCACCAGCTCCGGTACGCTTCCGCGGGCAAAGGCGACGACCGGGCATCCCGAGAGCATCGCCTCGATCAGAATCAATCCGAAGGGCTCGTCCCACTCGATCGGCGCGAGCAGCGCTCGGGCATCGCGCAGGAGCGGCACCTTCACTCCCATGCCGACGGGCCCAAGGTAGTGGACGTGCGGGCGCGTAAGCCGCGGGATCACCTCCCTCTCGCCGAACTCGCGGTCGACAACGTGAACGTCCCCCCCGACGCGGATCTGAACACCCGCTCGTTCGGCGACGTCGATAGCCGTGTGCGGCCCCTTTACCCTGGCGAGGCGTCCTACGAAGGCTACGTAATCACCCGGCGTGCAGGTCCACTGGTACTTGTCCGGATTGAGCCCGTGGTGGATCACGTGGACATGCGGAAGCGGCACCTCGCGCGACCGCTGGTCGGCCGAGATCGCCACGTAGTTCACGTCCGGGAAGTAACGATAGAAAGCCGAGAGCTGCTCGTCACGGTCGTGGTGGAGAGTGTAGACGAGCGGGATCTCCGGGATCAATCGGGAGATCGCGAGCGCCACGGCCGAGTGGCCGTGAATGATATCGAAGTCGCCCTCCTTCGCTTTCTGCATTGCCCACGAGACGTGGTTCAGGTCGGTGAGCAGCTCGGGGGGCCACTGGGCCTGGGGGTAGAGAGACTTGAGCTCTGCGCTGGTTTGCGAGTCGCCCGTGGCGAAGAGGGTGACGTCGTGTCCTCGCTCGATCAACCCTTCCGTGAGCTCGTGGACCACCAGCTCCGTGCCGCCATACTCTCGCGGAGGGACGGACAGGAAGGGAGTGGAGATCATCGCAATGCGCATAGCGGTACTACCTCCTTCTTCTTTCCTCTCTCCTTTCGCTTTCGGACAATGAAATGGACGGGCCCGCAGGGCCCGTCCGCCGCAACAAATCCGAATGCATCCTCGATGCCACCCGAAGGCCGGCCGTAGCGACGCATTCCGTGCCCGAAGCGGCAGAGCTGCTGCCCGTTCGGCAGGCGCCCTGGTGAATCGGATTCGCTCGCCCGGGCGGCGACGGCAGGCCATGCAGTGCCCTGCCGCCGCAGTGTCTGTTGAGTCGAAGGCGCCCCGTCAGCTTTCCGTGATATCCCCCCGCTCGAAGACGTAACGGGTGGACTCGCTGCTCGAGTCGTGACCTCCGCTCTCCTGAGCTCGGAACTCCTCGTGAAGCTCGGGCTCGACCTCCTCGGAGGGCCGGCCGTCGAAATCGGGGTTCCTGCCGGCCACGTAGCCCACGGAGGGCGCGGGCCGGGTCTCCTCGTAGCTCATTCCCGAAGACGGTGCTGCGACCTGCCCGAAGTGATCCTGAGTCGCCTCGTCCTCGCGCCGGGATGTGCCGCGGCGCTCTTCGGCGGCCTTGCGCCACCATCCGCCCAGCCTGCCCGCGATGCTCCCGAGCACCACCCCGGTGGGATGGGAAATCGCCTGCAGCGCTTCCCCGAGCTTCTCCGCGGCGCGCTCGGTCCCGCGCCCGATGGTCGGTGCCGCGCGGGTCAGCGCCTCACCGGCTCGACCGATCGAACTTTCGGTGCGATGTGTTACGGTCTGTCCGAGCTCCACGTTCGTTTCAGCATCGCGCACGAACTCCGCCGCGCGTGAGGCACGTTCGCGCGCGCCGACCACTACATGCCGACCCACCTCCGTCGCGCTCGTCGCGCCGGCAGCCAACCCTTCTTTCGCCCGCCCCAGCTTCTCACGGGCCACCTCGCGCGCCCGCTGCATGCGTCCGTGCCCCTCGTCCGTCCCCGGTTCGCGGTAAGAACCTGCCATCTCGTGCCGCTGGTCGTTCTCCATCACGCCTCCTCCTGAGGATCGGGTCGCCTTCCGTCGCGATCGCCCTGGCAAGGCGCATGTCTCATGCCACTTAAATTGTTTGTGCATGTACATTTACGATTTTTGTAAGACGGCTCACGAAGGATCGATCGTGATCGATCCACTGAGCTGGAGAGGGCGGATTCCGGGGCGGCGCTGCCGGAAGAGGCCCTTGCGGGAAGGTTGCCGCGCGGCCGTACCAGAGTTCCAGCGCACTCCCCATTGACAGATCTCGTCGGATCGGAGGAATGAGAGTAGGAGGATCGGGGGGGAGGCGTCGCGGAGGTCTTGCGGCGATAGGCGCTGGTGTTCGAGGTCCCCGGCCGGTTACCTTTAAGGCATGGATCTGCTTACCGTTTCCCGTGCGCAGGGCGACGTCGAGGCGCTCGCGGATCATCTTCGCGACCGGCGAGTGGTTGCCCTGGTCGGCGCGGGATGCAGCACGGAATCCGGCATCCCCGACTACCGCGGTCCCGAGTCGATCAAGCGGGAACGGCGGCCGATCCAATACCAGGAGTTCGTGGGCCGCCCGGCGGCCCGGGTGCGGTACTGGGCGCGGAGCATGATCGGCTGGCCGCGCATCCGCGCGGCGCGGCCGAACGCGGGCCACTTCGCGCTGGCGGCGATGGAGGGGTCGGGCCTGCTCCACGGGGTCATCACCCAGAATGTCGACGGCCTCCACCAGGCGGCGGGGAGCCGCCGGGTGGTGGAGCTCCACGGCTCCCTCGACCGGGTGCGCTGCCTGGACTGCGGTGGGGTGGTTTCGCGCACGCAGTACCAGTCACAGCTGCTCGACCTCAATACCGCCTGGATCGAGCGCTTCACCATCCAGAGCGGGCCGGGGGATGCGGAAGCCGCGCCGGACGGCGACGCCGAGCTGCCGGCAGAGGCGATGGAGCAATTCGCTGTCCCGCCCTGCGATCACTGCGGTGGGGTGATGAAGCCGGATGTGGTCTTCTTCGGGGAGAACGTGCCCGCGGAGACGGTGGCCTCCGCGTGGGAGCTCTTCGAGGCGGGCGACGCGCTGCTGGTGCTCGGCTCCTCCCTCACGGTCTACTCCGGCCGGCGCTTCATCTACCGCGCCCAGAAAGAGGGCGTGCCGATCGCCATCGTGAACGTCGGTCCCACCCGCGCGGACGAGGCTGCCGTGGTGAAGGTGGAGGGTCGGACCGGCGAGGTGCTCCCGCGGCTACACCACCTGCTCCTCCAGAGCTGAACCGCCACCATCAATATCCTTGCCTGGCGAACGCCCCGATTTAATGCTTGATTGGGGCCGGATGACTTCCCTTTCCGGAACCTCCCCGCCGTCCGCCACCCATCCCCCTTAAAGGAAGTCCTGCAGTCGGATGAACGGACCTGGTCGTGCTAGTGGTTCGCCTCGGCCGGCAGAGCCCACGCGTTCCCTCGATCCGCAGGCGGATGCCCTGCGTCGGTCGGAGGCTCGCTACCGCACCATCTTCGAGATGGCTAGCGACGCCATGTTCGTTCACGACGCGGAGACCGGTGCCATCGTGGACGCGAACCGACAGGCGTGCCGGCTGGTGGGATGCTCGCAGGCCGAGCTGACGGCCAGCGGTCTCCTGCGCATCGCCAGCGGGGGCGAATACGACGAGGATCAGGCCCTGGCGCTCATCCGGAAGGCGGCTGCGGGTGAGCCCCAGCAGTTCGAGTGGCGGGTCCAGAACCCTCCGGGTCGGCACCGCTGGGTGGAGGTAAAGCTCCAGCCAATCGATTTGCTCGGCCGCAAGCACGTGCTGGCGACCGTCCGCGACATCCACCAGCGAAAGACGGCCGAGGAGGAGCTGCTGAGAGCTCGAGAGGAGCTCGAGCGCCGAGTGGAGGAGCGTACCGCCGCGTTGGCTGCGGAGGTGGCGGAACGGCAGCAGGCCCAGGCCGAGCTGCAGCGGCGGGAAGAGCACTTCCGCCTTCTGATCGAGAACTCCTCCGACGTGGCGAGCATTCTCGATCCCCAGGGCATCAACGTATACCAGAGCCCGTCCGGGGAGCGAGTCCTCGGCTACAAGCCCGAGGAGGTGGTCGGGACCAGCACGTTCGAGCGCATCCACCCGGACGACCGGGAGATTGCTCGCCAGGCCCTCGGTCGGGTGGCCGCCAACCCGGGACGAATCGAGACGGTCGAGCTGCGCTACCGGCACAAGACGGGGGGCTGGCGGATCCTCGAGGCGAGCGGCCGCACCCTTCTCCCCGACTCACCGCGCGCCGGCATCATCATCAACGCGCGCGACGTGACCGAGCGCCGTCGCGTCGACCACCAAGTCCGCTTCCAGAAGGCGCTCCTGGAGGCGCAGGGGGAGTCCTCCCTCGACGGGATCCTGATGGTCTCGCCGACCGGGGCGATCCTCTCCTGCAATCGGCGCTTCCGTGAGATCTGGGGGATTCCGGACGAGATCCTTGAAAAGGGTTCGGCCGAGGCGGCGCTGAAGCAGGTCGCCGACCTCCTGGTCGATCCGGACACGTTCCTGGAGCGCGTGCAGTACCTGTACGATCACCCGGAGGAACAGAGCCGCGACGAGCTGGTGCTCAAGGACGGCCGTGTCCTGGATCGCTACAGCGGCCCGGTGCGTTCTCCCGACGGGGAGATCTACGGGCGCATCTGGTTCTTCCGCGACATCACCGAGCAGCGCCGGGCGGAGGAGGCCCTGCGCTGGAGCGAACAACGCTTTCGTTCGGTGGTGGAGAACGCCTCCGACCTAGTCACCCTGCTGGACCCCGAGGGGATCGTCCTGTACCAGAGCCCGGCGCTCGAGCGCACCTACGGATATCGGCAGGACGAGCTGGTGGGGCGCAGCGCGTTCGAGCTCCTGCATCCGGACGACGTCGAGCCGGTGATGAGCCGCCTCGCCGATCTGGTTGCGCACCCCGGAGAGACCCGTTCGGCCGAGTTCCGCTTCCTCCACAAGGAAGGCCACTGGGTGCATGTGGAAGCGGTCGGTACCACGCTCTCCCCGACCACGGCGGCGGACGGGGTGGTGGTGAACAGCCGGGACATCACCGACCGGAAGCGCACTGAGCTGCGATTACGGGAGACGACCCGGTTTCTCGAGAATCTCATTGCCTCGAGCCCGGGGGTGATCTTCCGCGGCTCGGGCAAATCATTCCACACCACATACATCAGCCCCAACGCCGAGGCCGTGCTCGGCTTCTCCGCCGAGGAGTTCCTGTCCGATCCCGACCTGTGGCTGGAGCGCACCCATCCGGACGATCGCGAGCCGGTCACGCGGAAGCTGGGCGAAGCCATGAACAGCGGAGCGGTGCAGCTCACCTACGAATACCGGTTCCGCAACCGCCGCGACGAATATCGAAACCTGCTCGCCAGCGTGCGCTTCGAGCGAGACCCGGCTTCCGCGGACATCGAGGTGCTGGGTTATACCTTCGACGTGACCCCATTGAAGGAGGCGGAGGCCGCGCTGCGGGCGGCCAAGGAGGAGGCGGAGGCGGCGCGCGAGGTGGCGGAACAGGCGGACCGCGCCAAGAGCGAGTTCCTCTCGCGCATGAGCCACGAATTGCGCACGCCGATGAACAGCATCCTCGGCTTCGCGCAGCTCCTGGCGCGTCGCGATCTCCCACCAGACCAGGCGCGCAGCGTCGATCACATCATCCGTGGCGGGCGCCACCTGCTGAACCTGATCAACGAGGTGCTCGACCTCGCGCGCATCGAGGCGAACCGGCACACGCTCTCGCTCGAGCCAGTCCACGCTGGTAGCCTGCTGAGCGAAGCGTTGAGCATGATGCGGCCGACGGCCGCACAGCACGGCTGCCACCTGGACGAGACCGTTCCTCCCGAAGCGGACCGGTACGTCCGCGCGGACCGGCAGCGGCTCACCCAGGTGGTGCTGAACCTGCTCTCCAACGCGATCAAGTTCAACCGCGCAGACGGCCGGGTCTGGCTGGTGGCGGAGGCGCGCGAGGACCCGGACGGGGGTGGCGTCCTCTCCATCGGCACGTGCGATTCCGGCATGGGGATCCCCAGAGCCCGCATGGCCGAGCTGTTCCTTCCCTTCTCGCGCCTGGAGGCGGACGAGGCGGGGATCGAGGGTACGGGCCTGGGGCTGACGCTCTCCCGCCGCCTGATCGAGGCGATGAATGGGCAGATGCGAGTGGAGAGCGAGGAAGGGGTGGGGAGCACCTTCTGGATCGACCTCCCCGTCGCCGCCAGCCCTCTGGTCGAGCTTCCGACCAAGGAGACCGCCGACGGGGCAGGTGATGTGCGACCGGCCGGGGGGCAGCCGGCAACCATCCTCTACATCGAGGACAACCTCGCCAACCTCAGCCTGGTCGAGACGATCTTCGACGACCGGCCCGAGATCCAGCTCATCCCTGCCCTGCAGGGCCGTCTGGGGCTGGAGCTGGCGCGGCAGCATTCTCCCGACCTGGTCCTCCTCGACCTCCACCTTCCCGACGTGAGCGGCGAGGAGGTGCTGCGACAGCTGAGGGCCGACCCCGCGACCCGGTCGACTCCCGTCGTGGTGGTCAGCGCGGATGCCACTCCGAGGCAGATCGCGCTGCTCAAGCAGTCGGGCGCGATCGAGTACCTGACCAAGCCCATCGATATCGACCGATTCAGAGAAGTAGTCGACCTTGCCCTGGCGGCGCGCGAAAGACCGCGCAACCGCGACACATCGCCGGGGCGCAACGCTACATCCTCCGGAGGTGAGACCGCCGAGTGACGAAACGACTGTTGAATCAGCAACGTTGAGCCGGCGCGAGGTTCACGACTCGGACGTTCGGCGTGACTCGCGCACTGGAGTGAAACCCACGCCACTGAGGCCACTATGTCACAGTCACAGCGATCCTCCTTGTTCGCGGTCTGTGGTTTGGTTCTCGTCGGTTCAGCTCTGTTCTCCACATTCGTCGCGGGCGCCCTCCCGGCGCAGGAACCCGCTCATACGAATCACGCGAATGAACCCGCGGCCACGGCGGACACGGTCCCGCTGTTAACCAACCTGGGCGATCATCACTACCCCATCTCCAGCAATGTCCCCCGCGTACAGGAGTATTTCGACCAGGGATTGAGGCTCTATTACGCCTTCAACCACGCCGAGGCGGTCCGCGCATTCGAGCAGGCCACCCGCCTGGATCCCGAGTGCGCGATCTGCTACTGGGCGATTGCCCTGGCGTACGGGCCTAACATCAACGCCCCCATGGATTCGGCGTCGGGGGTGGCGGCGTACCAGGCGATCCGTCGCGCGCAGGAGCTGCAGGATGGGGCTGGTCCGGTCGAGCGCGGGCTGATCGCCGCCCTCGCGACCCGCTATGCCGAGGTGCCTCCCACCAACCGCGCGCCGCTGGACAGCGCCTACGCCCGCGCGATGGGAGATCTGGCGGCTCAGTACCCGGACGACGCGGAGATCGCGACGCTACACGCCGAGGCCCTGATGGACCTTCGTCCCTGGCAGTACTGGATGGACGACGGCTCACTGCAGCCGGGCACGGACGTGATCCTGGCGAACCTGGAAGGGGTGATCGAGCGCAACCCGCGTCACCCCGGTGCGTGCCACTTCTACATCCACGCGGTGGAGGAAGTGGAGCCGGCGCGCGCCGTACCGTGTGCGGAGCGCCTGGCGGCGCTGATGCCCGGTGCGGGGCACCTGGTGCATATGCCGGGTCACATCTACATCCGGGTGGGGCGATACGTCGACGCCATCCAGGCCAACGTCCACGCGACCCACGCGGACGAGACGTACATCCGCGACCAGGCACCCGCGCCGGGGATCTACACCCTTGCCTACTACCCGCACAACTACGACTTTCTCGCCTTTGCCGCGAGCATGGCGGGTCGTCGGCAGCAGTCGCTGGAGGCCGCGCGGAAGATCCCCTCGCTGTTGCCGAGCGAGTTCCTCGGTACGCCGGGGATGGACTTCATGCAGCACCACCTCACCCGCCCGTTGCAGGTGGCGGTGCGGTTCGGCGAGTGGGAGGAGATCCTGGCGTCCGAGGCGCCCCCGGAGAACCTGGTGCACGCTCGGGTGATCTGGCACTACGCGCGCGGGCGGGCGATGCTGGGGCGAGGTGATGCGGCGGGTGCGGAGCAGGAGCTCGCGGCGCTGCGTGCTGAAATGCAGCGGCCCGAGACTGAGGGAATGCGACTCGAGTTCAACGAGGCGCGGCCGGTGCAGGGGATCGCCGCGGCGGTGCTCGCCGGCCATATCGAGGCCGCGCGCGGCAACCACGACGCGGCCATCGAGCACCTGCGCGAGGCCGCACGCCTGGAGGACAGCCTGGTCTACGGAGAGCCCCCGGAGTGGACCGTCCCCGTGCGCCAGGAGCTAGGCGCACTGTTGCTCGTCGCCGGCCGCGGAGAGGAGGCGGAGCAGGCCTACCGCGAGGACCTCGCGCGCTTCCCCGACAACGGCTGGTCGCTGCACGGCCTCGCTCGCGCCCTCGAAGCCCAGGGCCGCACCGCCGAAGCCCAGGAGGCCATGGCAGCCTTCCGCCGCGCGTGGGAGGGAGCGGACGCGCAGATAGCGGTGGCCCCCAGCGCAGGGTGAGAGCGAGGTACTGTTAATTACGAATTACGAATTACGAATTACGGTTAACCGCATAGGCTACAGAGGGTTACACAGAGAGCGCAGAGGATTTGGGGCGCTGATCATTCGCGATAGGGCATGTGAGATCGGGGATGGTCTTCTCACCCAAAGTCCCACATTTGATCTAACCCGCATTTGATCTGACGCCGTCTTCCGCGCTCTCTGTGTAACCCTCTGTGGCCCCTGCGGTTAGGTTCTAGGGCTCGATGTAATTCGTAATTCGTAATTCGTAATCAATCCCCATCCCACCCGCCGCGCCCGCGCCACCCCCTCTCCCCGCCGCCCCGGCCGCGGCCGCCGAAGCTGTAGGAGAGGCTCAGGGAGGCGCGGCGGATGCTCACGCGCTCGCGGCCGCTCTCGCGGAAGCCGCGGTCGAAATAGGTGACGGAGGGCCGGTAGAGGTCGAAGGGGTCGGTGACGTTCAGGTTGATGCTGGCGCGGCCGTCCAGGAAGCGCTTGCGCAATCCGGTGTTGATCATGACGGTGCCGGACCTCCGGCCCTGGGCGAACTCGCGCGGCGGGTCGTAGTTCATCGTCCCCTGCAACGTCAGGCTGGACCCCACCTGGGCATGCAGGTTGGTGCGCAGCGACCAGCGGGTGGAGCTTCTGCGGTGCTCCTCCTGCAACCAGGTGTCGTCGCGCTCCTCGCGGCGTCCGTTGAGGTGGATGGAGCCGCCCAGCCCATGCCAGTCGCGGATGGACAGCGAGACGGAGGTGCCATAGGAGGAGCTGGAGGCCAGGTTCTCCCAGGTAGTGGTGGAGACACCCAGCTCGTCGACGGTCTTGTGCTCGGTGAACTCGTTTTCGTTCCGTTGATAGAATGGAGCTACCCGCAGGGTGGCAGGACCCCGCCTCCAGCTAGCGTCGAAGCTGAACGAGTGGGTGTACTGCGGTTCGAGGTCGGGGTTGCCGACCCGCCGGTTCATGGGATCGGTCGATCGGTTGGTCGGGTTGAGCAGGTTCGCCGACGGGCGCCTCACCCGCATTGAGTAGGAAGCGCGCAACCGGGAATCGCGGCCGAGCTGATAGGTGAGGTTGGCGCTCGGGAAGAAGCTCAGGTAGTCGCTCCCGAACTCCAGTCCGTCCACGTTCAGGCGGTAAGAGTCGTCCGTGCTCTCGGCGCGGACGCCCAGCTGCGCGCTCAGATCCCCGAAACGGCGCATGGCGGTCAGGTATCCGGCGTGCACCCGCTGACGCTGGGTGAAGCCGCGATCGATCAGCTCCATGTCCTCCTCGGGTGACCCGTCGATCCCGATCCGTCGGAGCTGCCCATCGACGCTTTCCCCGAGCTCGGCCTGGTAGCCGACCTCGATCTGCCCGCGCTCTCCCACGGGGCGGCTGTAGTCGATGCGGATGCCGGTCTCGTTCTCGTTCTCGTTCTGGTCGTCGAGGGTGAGCTCGATGGCTGGATCTTCCTCGGCGAGCTCCTCGAGCAAGCGCTGACGAATGAGGCTCTCCTGCAGGTCGCGGTTGCGCTGGTACTCGACCTCGACCCGTAGGTCGTGCCCCCGCGGCTCGAAGTCGTGCCGCAGGTCGAAAGCGAGATCGACGGAGTGGCCACGCGAGTCATCGGCCGCGATGCGATCGTACTGGTCGGTGATCGTACGATCGACCTGCATCTCCGTGTAGCTGGTGGTCCGATCGGCGTCGAAGAGGTTACCGTTGAAGCGCGACTCGACCGTGAGTCGAGTCTGCTCCGAGAAGGAGTACTCGACCTCGAGGTCGACATTACCCGACCCGCCGGAGCGATTGGAGAATGTCTCCTGCTCCAGCAGGGTGACGGGATCGGCGAGCAGATTCTCGCGCAACTCCGCGGAGCTGGTCTCGGTGCGGGTGTAGCGCGCCGAGGTGCCGGCCTGCACGGTCAGGTCGCCGGCCATGTAGGTGGCCCGTGCCCCGGTTCCCAACTCGCCGCGGGTGCCGACGTTGGCGAAGACGTTCCCGGTGAGTCCGAGCCGGACGCCGCGCTTCAGCACGATGTTCACGATGCCGCCCGCCCCCTCAGCCTCATAGCGCGCCGAGGGGTTGGGCATCACCTCGATGCTCTGGATGTTCTCGGCGGGGAATTGCTGGAGGAAGAAGGCGAGCGATTCGCCCTGCATCGGCGCTGGCCGACCGTTGATGTAGATGGTCGGCGTGTTGCCGCGCAGGGTGACCTCACCGTTGATGTCGACCTCGAGGTCCGGGACCTGGGCCAGAGCGTCGGTGGCCGTACCGCCGGCCGCCGCCGGCATGGCATCCACCGCGTAGATGTCGCGGTCGGGGGCATAGATGACAGGCTCGACCGGCGCGGTGACCGTCACCTCGTCGAGGGTGACCGCCTCCAGGCTCAGCGGCACCCGACCCAGGTCGACCACCGGCGTTGCGACCGCGGTCGAGATGGTTCGTTCCGCGCGGGCGAAGCCAATCAGGCGAAAGCCAATACGGTAGCTCCCCGCGGGCAGGCCCGTGATGGTGAACCGCCCCGCGGAATTGCTGAGGACGCTCGCGACCACCGCCGAATCGGCAATGGTATGCGCCGTCACCTGTACATTGGGGAGCGGCTCCCCCGTGAGGGCGTCGTAGACCGTACCGGTGACGGTGGTTGGAGCCTGCGCCAAAGCGACGGTCTGCGCCACCGCCAGCAGAAGAGCCACCAGGCAGGCCTGCCGAAGGAGTTTATCGATCACGAATTCCGAGGTTCACGAGATCAGGTTGATTCCTGCTCTATATGACAGGGATGGTCGGGTTGGCGTTGGGTGGGGTTTAATGCTCTGGCGCTTCCGGAGAGAATGACCTAAACATCCTCCCATCCCCCCTCCGCCCGGTGGCTCGACCATTTCCGTGTGTTGAAGCCCTTTCGTCCTCATCCCCAGGAGCCCTCCCCATGCGAAGACCGGCCGTGTTCGCGATCCTTGCGATTCTCGCCTTCGCCGCCATCGACCTCCCCGCAGCACACGCACAGGCCCAGCGTCCACTGCGCATCATCGCCTTCGGGGCGCATCCCGACGACAACGAGCTAAGGGCGGCGGGGATCGCTGCCATGTGGGCAGCGCGCGGCCACCAGGTGAAGTTCGTGGCCATGACCAATGGCGACATCGGGCACTTCTCCATGGCGGGTGGGCCGCTGGCAAAGCGCCGGCGCGCGGAGGTGGAGGAGTGCGCGCGCATCCTGGGGATCGAGACGGAGGTGCTCGACATCCATGACGGCGAGCTGATGCCGACGCTGGAGAACCGGCGCACGGTGGCGCGCCTGATTCGGGAGTGGCAGGCGGATATCGTGCTCGCGCATCGGCCCTACGACTACCACGCGGATCATCGCTACACCGGTGTGCTGGTGAACGATGCCGCAGTGATCGTGGCCGCGCCCTTCTTCACCCCCGACACCCCGCCGGTCGAGCGGAACCCCGTGATCCTCTACTACTCGGACTCCTTCCAGAAGCCGTATCCCTTCGAGCCGACGATGGTGGTGGGGATCGACGAGACCGCGGAGAAGAAGTGGCAGTGCATCTCCGCCATGCCTTCTCAGTTCGGCGACGCCGATTCCTGGCAGGCGCGCACCCGCCCCGACGTCCCGAGCGGCGATGCCGAGCGCGCCGCCTTTCTGCTAGAGGGCGTCAAAGAGCGCAGCGCTGCCGTAGCCGACCAGTACCGCGACCGCCTCGTCGAGCTCTGGGGCGCGGAGGTGGGCAACAGCGTGCAGTTCGCCGAGGCGTTCGAGCTATCGGAGTACGGGAGGCAGGCGACGGAGGAGGAACTGAGGGAGATGTTCGGGCAGTAGCGACGAACTACGAACTACGAATTACGGGTGGTTGCCAGGTTTGCAGCCAACCTCCAGGCGCGCCGGCGCTGTCCCACGCAGTCGTTAGGTCCGGAAGGCGACCCGCCAGCTCGGCCTCTACTCGACTGGCAACTCCGTAATTCGTAATTCGTAATTCGTAATTCCTCCCTACCGCCAGTCGATCTCCGGGGCGCGATAGTAATTGATCCCCAGTATCCTCCAGCGCGGCGCGTGGGCCGCCAGCCGCGCCCGGTAATCCTCCCAGTTCCGCTTCGCCTGAGGGCTCCAGGCGATCTCGGCCACACCGGGGAGGCGCGGGAAGGCCATATACTGTGCGGAGGGAAGGTTACGGAGGGTCTCCGCCCAGAGCGGCGCCTCGACGCCAGCAATGTTCTCCTCGCTCAGCTCGTCCAGGAAATTCGCCGGGTCCCAGTCGTATGCCTCGCGCACGTCCGTTAGGCCAGCCCAGCTGAGCCCCAGCTCCGTGTGCTCGTCGTACTTCATGTCCAGGTAGACGCGGGAGGCGGGAGAGACGACGATCTTCGCTCCCTGCCGCAGCGCGTTGGCCACCGATTTCCCGGCCCAGAGCTGGACCAGGGTGGTTGAGTCGAGGCGCGCTTTGCTGATCTCGTCCCACCCTACCGCGCGCTTGCCGAGGTCGGTGACCACCTGATGCACGCGCCCTACGAAGCGGGCGTACTCCTCGTCGGTGAGCGCCTCGACCTCGTCCCCGCCGATATGGAGGTAGTCGCCGGGGGTGAGCTGGGCCAGCTCGCGCAGCACGTCGCCGATGAGCTCGTAGGTACCCGGGTTGTCGACGCAGAAGGTGCTGAAGCCCACGTCCGTCCCGGTGTAGAGGGCCGGCGGACGCGTCCCGCAGCTCAGTTCCGGGTAAGCGACCAGCGCCGCGTTCGTGTGGCCGGGGAGGTCGATCTCCGGCACGATGGTGATGAAGCGGGACCGCGCGTAGCGCACGATCTCCGCGTAATCCTCCTGTGTGTAGAATCCCCCCGGCCCACCTCCCACCTGCGTGACGCTCCCAACCTCCGTCAGCCGCGGCCGGGAGCGGATCTCGATGCGCCAGCCCTGGTCATCCGAGAGGTGCAGGTGCAGCACGTTGATCTTGTAAAGCGCCAATCCGTCGATGTACTCCTTGACCTCGTCCACCGTGAAGAAATGGCGCGCCACGTCGAGCATGGCGCCGCGCCAGGCGAAACGGGGCCGATCGACGATGGTCACGGCCGGCACCGTGATCGTGGCGTCGCGGAGCGGCCCGTTGTAGTCGTGCTCGATCTCCGGCGGAAGGAGCTGTCGCAGCGTCTGCACGCCGTAGAAGAGGCCGGCCGGCGCGGCGGCGGTCAGCTCAATTCCCCCCGCGCTAACCTCCATCCGGTATCCTTCCTCCCCGAGGGAGGCATCCCCGCCGAGCCGCAGGCGGATGCTCCCCTGCGCCGGAACCTCGGCCACGGGGTGGATCGGGAGGTTGAAGCCGGTCGACGGCCGGAGCAGGGCCGCGAGGTATTCCCCGACCGATGCGGCCGCTGAATCGGTCGTCTCCACCCCGATTGCCGTCTCCGCGCTGAGCGTGAATGGGGGGCCGCCAGTGAAGTCGAGCTGGGCTGGAGTCGGGATGATGGCGTGGGCGGGTGCCTCGGCGGTGATCGTCTCGGCAGGGGCGGGCGCCGCTTCATCCCCTGGGGATGGCGGAGCAGCGGGTTCCACGCGGGCGGCGGGTGCGCAGGCGAGGAAGAGAAGGGCGGCGAAGGAGTACGTGCGCGCACGGCGGATGTCGTGCATGGCAGCGGGCCTGGTTCGCATTCGTGGACGCGGTTTGGGGATTCTGAAAAGAGTTGATGTCCAGGACACGCACGGGCGGCCAATGCGGAGGTAAGGCGTTGTCGGCTGAATGTTGCCGTCGGCCGCATAAAGATCAATGTGGCTGTGAACGACACGCCGGCAAGCAGTCGCCACGCGGTCTCAGGAGTCCGCTGTAACTCAGCCATCCCAACGGTGTAGCATGCTCCACATCGACTTGCGGTCCGGGTCGAGCGGAGTACAATAGACGCCAACCCGGGCGCGGGCCATCGCTCGCCGGAGCCAGCCACCAGAGGCCCGCGCCATCCGACCCGACCATTCCCGATCCATCCTTGTCCCGAACCGAATTGCTGTCCGGACCCGCACCCGTGCGCAGCTCCCTGGGCCGCCACGCGCGCCGCCTGCTCGCGACCCAGGAGCTGGGCCTGGTGCTGGTGATCGTCGCGCTGCTCATCCTGCTCACCTCTCTCGCGGGATCGCATTTCGACCGGCGGTCCGGCGAGATGGTGAACTCCTTCTGGAACTCGTACACCCTCCTGCAGACGGTCACCGACGCGAGCTTCTTCGCGATCATGGCCGTCGGCGCCACGGTGGTGATCATCTCGGGCGGGATCGACCTGTCGGTGGGCTCGATCTACGCGCTCGCCGGTGTCAGCATGGCGCTGATCTACCGGGCCGTGGGCCCGATGGACGCCTTGCCGCCCGTGCTGTTAGGGCTGGCGGTCTGCCTGGTGGTGGGTACGCTGGCGGGCCTCCTGAACGGGGTGATGGTGGTGGGATTGCGCGTCCATCCGTTCATCGTGACCCTGGGAACGATGTGGATCCTGCGCGGCATCGCTTTCGTGGTGAGCCGGGCGGAGAGCATCCTGGTGCCGCAGGCCGTCACCGCCGCGGTCAGGTCGCCGCTCGGACTGGACCGGGCGCTCACCCCGGTGCCGATGCTGGTGATGCTCCTGGTCACCGCCGCGGGGTCGCTATACCTGCTGCGAACGGTGATGGGCCGGCACATCTTCGCCTTCGGGGGAAATCCCGAAGCTGCCCGGTACTCCGGCCTGCGACTCGACCGGATTCAGGTAGGCGTCTACGTTGTCTCGGGAATCACGGCGGGGCTCGCCGCCTTCCTGGGTGTCGCTTACTACGGCTCCGCCTCCTCGGGCGATGCGACCGGCTACGAGCTCTATGTGATCGCCGCCGCCGTAGTGGGCGGGGCGAGCCTGGTCGGCGGTAGGGGGAGCGCGCTCGGGGCGATGCTGGGCGCCTTTCTCATCATCCTCATCCGCCAGTCGATTCGCACGCTGCACTTCGACCAGAACTACGAGTGGATCATCATCGGCTGCGCGATCATCGTGGCGGTGGTACTGGACCGCTGGAGCAGCCACGCGACCGCTCGTCGGCTGGCGCGCGCCGCTCGAGCCGGCGGCACCGCCTGAACGTCAACTCACCGGGAGAGCCATGAAGAAGCGATCGATCGGAAATTGCGCTGCAGCGCTGCTGTTCTGTGGCCTCGTCGCCGCGTGCGGGGGCGGCGATGCGGGCGGTGAAGGAGGGGGCGACCAGTCCCTGGACGCGGCCCTCGGCGGTGACGGCAGGCTCACCATTGCGATGATCGCGAAGAGCTCCACCAACCCCGTGTTCCTGTCGGCGCGCACCGGGGCGGAAGAGGCGGCGGCCGACCTCTCCCAGGCGCGCGGCGTTCCGATCGAGGTCGTCTGGCTCACACCGCCGCAGGAGGACGGTCAGGTTCAGGCGCAGCGGATCACCCAGGCGGTGAACGAGGGAGCCGACGCGATCCTCATCTCTGCCTCCGATCCAGGCAAGGTGACCACGGCAATCCGCGACGCGGTCAACCGCGGAGTCCTGGTGATGACGTTCGACAGCGACGTCCCCGATTCCGGCCGCTTCGCCTACTACGGGGTCGACGACATCGAGACCGGGCGCCGGGTCATGCAGGAGCTGGCCGCGCAGATGGGGAGCGAGGGCGGGGAGATCGGCATCCTTGCTGGCAACCAGAACGCTCCGAACCTGCAGATGCGCGTCAGGGGGGTGCGGGAGGAGGCGGCCAACCACCCGTCGATCCGCATCGCCGGCGTCTTCAATCACATCGAGACCCCGCAGGACGCGGCGGCCGAAGTGATCCGCGTGATGAATGCCTATCCCACCATTAGCGGCTGGGCAATGATCGGCGGCTGGCCACTGTTTACCACCGCCTTGCTGGATGAGCTCGATCCTGAGCGGGTGAAGATCGTGGCGGTGGATGGCCTTCCGGCGGAGCTCCCGTACGTCGATCGGGGCCTCGCCCCCGTGTTGCTGGCGCAGCCCGTCTACCAGTGGGGCTACGTCGGGGTGGAGACGATCGTGAAGAAGCTGCTCGACAACGAGGATGTGCCGGAGCGCATCCCCATGGAGCTGGTGCGGGTGACGAAGGACAACCTCGGCGACTGGGCTCGTCAGCTTCAGGAGTGGGGCTTCACCGACGTCGATCAGAAGTACCTCGCTCTTCCGTCCGCGGACAGCGCCGCGCAGTGAGCACGCCAGCGGTTCGCTTCGAGGGCATCACCAAACGTTTCCCCGGCGTACAGGCGCTCACCGACGTCTCCTTCGAGATCTCGGTGGGCTCCTGCCACGCCCTGTGTGGCGAGAACGGCGCCGGCAAGAGCACGCTCGGCAAGCTGCTCGCGGGGATCCACAAGCCGGACGAGGGGAGACTCTACGTCCAGGGGAAGGAGGTGCGGTTCGAGAGTCCCCGGGAGGCCCTGGCGGCGGGGATCGGGATGGTGCACCAGGAGCTCGCCTTCTGCGAAAACCTGTCGGTCGCGGAGAACCTCTGCCTCGGCTCGCTGCCGACCCGGCGTGGCCTCCTCTCGCGGTCGGAGATGGCGAAGCGGGCAAAGGCCATGCTGGCGCGCATCGGTACGCGGCTGGACGTCACGCGTCCGGTCGGCGAGCTGACGGTGGGCCAGCAGCAGATGGTGCAGATCGCCGCCGCCGTGGGCAGCGGCGCGCGCATCCTGGTCTTCGACGAGCCGACCAGCAGCCTCAGCCAGCACGACGTCGAGCACCTCTGCGCCCTCATCGACAGGCTTTGCGCCGACGGGGTTACCTGCATCTACGTCTCGCACCGGATGCCGGAGATCTTCCGCCTCTGCGACACCGTGACCGTGCTGCGCGACGGGCGGCACGTGGCCACGAAACCGATCAGAGAGGTGGATGAGGCGCAGCTGGTCGAGCTGATGATTGGCAGGCGCCTGGCCGAGTACTTCCCCGGACACGCACACGCGTCGGACGGGCCGGTGCGCCTGCGCGTCGAAGGCCTCTCCAGCCCAGGCAAGTTCCAGGACATCTCATTCACTGTGCGCGCCGGCGAGGTGGTGGGGCTGGCGGGCCTGGTCGGCGCCGGCCGGTCCGAGGTCGCCACCGCGATCTTCGGGTTGGACTCGGAGGCGCGGGGACAGCTATGGATGGACGGGGAGCCGATGCCGATGGCCGGGGCGAAGAACGCGATGCGCCGGGGGATCGGGCTGGTTCCGGAGGATCGAAAGCGCGCGGGGTTGGTGCTGGGGATGAGCTGCCTGCACAACTTCTCCCTGCCCAACCTGGAGCGGCTATCGCGCTTCTCCTGGATCCGGCGGAGAGCCGAGCGCTCCGAGGCGGAGGCGCACTTCGGGCGCCTGCGAGTGCGCACCCCGGATGCTGACTTCGTCATCGCGGGGCTATCCGGAGGGAACCAACAGAAGATCGTGCTGGCGAAGTGGCTCGCAGCCAACGTAAAGCTGCTCATCCTGGACGAGCCGACCCGAGGCGTGGACGTCGGCGCCAAGGCCGAGATCCACGGCATCATAGATCAGCTCGCCTCTCAGGGAACGGCGGTGCTGCTCATCTCCAGCGAGCTCCCCGAGCTCATCAACCTCTCCAGCCGCATTCTCGTGCTGCGCGAGGGCCGGTTGGTGGGGGAGGTACCCCGCGAGCGCGCCACGCAACCCACCCTGCTGCGCCTCATGGCCGGGCTCGAGGTGGGGGCGGCCGCTTGACGGCACCCGATTGCGCACCGCGACATGTCGGGGCGTCTTCTGACGCGATCCTCCTTCCTCGCGGCGCGATCTCCCGCCCCGAGATCTACCAGGCGATCCCGTAATCCTCCCCGTGGTTGCTGGAGCCACCCCACATGGTTCCGTGCTCCCGATCGAAGAAGATGGCGTTGATCGGCCCCGAGGTCCGCTCTTCGAAAGTGAGCGTGTACCCCATTTTCCGTAGCTCGTTGCGGACCCAGGGCGGCGTGTCCTCCTGCAGGAGGAGGCGGCCCGGCTGGATCTCGTGCTGGCCGAAGGAGCCGCGCATCTGGAAGGAGTTGACGTTGGGCGCCTCGACCGCCTCCTGCACGGTCATCCCGAACTCGACCACGTTCAGGAAGAACTGCAACAGGTTCTGGTCCTGGCTGTCGCCGCCCTGCACGGCGAAGGAGAGGAAGGGCTTGCCGTCCTTCAGCGCCATGCTCGGCGTCAGCGTCACCCGCGGCTGTTTGCCGGGCGCGACCACGTTGAACGGGTTCTCGGCCGGGTCGGTGACGAAGCTCTGCATGCGCTGGCTGAGCCCGATCCCCGTCCGGCCGGCGATGACCGCCGGGATCCACCCACCCGACGGGGTGATGGAGACGACCCATCCCTCCTCGTCGGCCGCTTGTACGCTGGTGGTGCCGGCGTAGAAGGCCTCCTCGGTGGTCATTCCCCGCAGTGAGGTGGTGGCGGTGTCGGCGTCCTGCTTCTGGTCGTGCGCCGGCATGGGGGTGGCCCCGGCCGCTCCGGGAGGCGGGATGATCGCCGTCTCGTGCCAGCGCTCCAGCAGGTCGGTATAGGGGTTGGTGTCACCCTGGTAGGGGTAAGGGTCGCCCGGACCGGCCCCCGGGTCGTTGCGCACCCAGTCGATCTGCTGCGCCCTCGCGCGGGCGTACTCCTTCGAGAGCAGGCCCTCGATCGGTTCCTCCGGGGGCACGGCGGGGTCGCCGTAGTAGAAGTCGCGGTCGGCGTAGGCGAGGTTCATCGCCTGGTACAGCGCGTGGATGTAGCGCGCGCTGTTGTAGCCCATCGATTTCAGATCGAAGTTCTCCAGGATGTTCAGTGCCTGGAGCATGACCGGCCCCTGCGTCCAGTGGGTGAGCTTGTAGACCTCGATCCCTTTATAGGTGGACGAGACCGGCTTCTCTAGCTTGACCTCCCAGTTCGCAAGGTCTTCCAGGGTGATGAGGCCGCCCTCCTCCTGCACGCCGCGCACGAACTCGCGCGCGATGTCACCGCGGTAGAAGCGATCGTAGGCCGCCATGATCGCTTCCTCGCGGGAGCGTCCCTGCCGCAGCGCCTCGCGCTCCGCCTCCACCAGCTTCATGAGCGTGGCGGCGAGATCGGGCTGTCGGAAGATCTCGCCGGGGTAGGGGGCCTCCCGCTCCTCACCCAGGTGGGGCAACATGACCGCGGGGGAGTAGCGCCACTCCTTGATCCACTCCTTCTCCCGCTCGATGGAGTTGGCGGTCTCGGCGTCGATGGGGTAGCCGTTCGCGAGCTGGATGGCGGGAGCGAGGACCTGCTCCAGCGACATGGTGCCGAAGCGGGCCAGCATCACCATCAACCCGCCCGGCGTGCCCGGGGTGGTCGCCGCGAGGGGGCCGTACTCCGGGAGATAGCGCATGTCCCGGGCGAGGAAGAATTCCGGGGTCGCCCCGGTGGGCGCCACGCCCATCGCGTTGATCCCGATGACCTCGTTGGTGTGGGGGTTGAAGATGAGAGCCTGCGTCTCCCCGCCCCAGCTCAGCACGTCCCACATCGTAGCCGTGGCCGCCAGCATGGCCGCCGCCGCGTCGACCGCGTTGCCCCCTTGCTGGAAGATCATCGCTCCCGCGGTCGCCGCCAGCGGCTTGCCGGTGATGGCGACCCAGTGTCTCCCATGCAGGGGTGGTTTCTGCGTCTGCTGCCCCGGGAGCTTGGTGGGAAGAGTGAGGATCAGCAGGGCGGCGACCAGACCGGCTCGGAGCATGGTGGATCTCCCTGGATGATTTGCGGTCTTGAGGCGGGGGCACGAACGCCTCAAAGAATGAGGGCAGGGACGCCCGCGGCGCCAGGGGGTGGCACGGCGCTATTCTCCGGCCGAAGCGAGGAACCGATCCGCCTCGCGGGGCTCCGGCCGGGTGGCGTCAGCCTCCTCCATCAGGGTCCGGAGGGCCGTGTAGTGCGCGCGGGCCCGTTCGACATTCCCGGCCGCCTCGGCGGCTCGGGCGGCGCCGAACAGGGTGCGGGCCCGGTTGGGCTCGCGCTGCAGGGTGATCTCATAGGCGCTCAGCGCCTCCGCGGGGCGGTCCAGCTCGAGCAGGAGATCGCCTTCCAGTTCCCGCGCGGGGAGGATCGGGCCCGGGGTGACCGGGTGCTTCTCCACACTCTCCTCGACCTCGGCGGCTTCGCGCGCCAGGCGCAGCGCCGCTTCGTCGTCGCCCAGGGCGTGGGCGACCCACGCCTCACCGGCCAGCCGCTGGGCCTGGACCACGGTGGCCCAGTAGCTGTCGCCGCGCTCGCGCAGGGTGGACTCGAGCTGCGCCAGCACCGCCAGGTCGACCTGCGCGGCGTCAGGATTCCCGGAACGCGCCGCCCCGATCGTCCGGGCGAAGCGCGTCACCCCCTCGACAAAGGGGAGGGCGTCGACCGGGACGCGGAGGGAGGCGGCCGCCGCCCAGTCGTTGCGCTCCAGTGCGAAGCGCGCGGGCATCGCAGTGAAGTTGTAGCCGAGCAGCCCGGCGTAGAAGCGGTCGGGGTTCTGCACGGCGCGCTCGACGACCTGCCGGGCCGCCTCGTCCTGCCCGAGCTGGAGGTGGGCGTAGACCAGGTAGTCCATGGGGTGAACGGCCGCGTTCGAGTCCGGCTCCGCGCGCGCCGATCGAGCATTGGTCTCGATCGATTCGTGCCAGTCGCCCAGCCGGGTGAAGATGTGCGAGGGCATGTGCAGCGCGTGCGGGGCCGACGGCGCGATCTCGGCGTATGCTCTCGCCGCGTCGCGTCCGCGCGCCGCCAACGCCGGTGCATCGTAGGCGTGAATGAGGTAGTGGGCCAGTCCGGGGTGGTCGGGCTGGGCGTCGAAGAGCGGCTGCATCATCTCCGCCGCGGCGAGCTGGCGGGCGAAGGTGAGGTCGTCGGGTGGTGAGTTCGCGATCATTGCGCGCCCATAGAAGATCGCCGCCTCGTGGTCCTCGGGGTGGGCGGCGTACAGGGCGGCGAGCGCCTCCTCCTGAGCGGTGATGCGCGAGCCGAAGTCGCGATCGGCCGGACCCGAGTAGTAGGCGACGACCGCATCGGCATACATCTGCTCCCGATGGGACTGCGACGCCGCCAGTCGATGTGCCTCTTCCGCCGCTTCGAGGCCGGCGCGGAGCGCGTCTTCGGGGGGCACCGCGCGGGTCATGGGGTTCCCCATCAGCGTCATGGCTAGGCCCCAGTGCGCCATGGCACAGGTGGGATCCGCCTCCGCAAGTTGACGAAATGCTTCTTCCGCCACGGTGAACCAGAGGGAGTGAAGCATGGCGACCGCCCGGTTCAGCTCGTCCGCTACCTCCGCCGCACAACTGGAGGCGAACGTGACGGTGCCGAGTGTCTCCGGATCACCGGCGGGATGATCGTGTTCCTGGGCCCCGGCGACGGGGACATTGAAGAGGACGAGGAGGACGGCGGCGGTCGCGACCTGGTGGGCGCGGCCACGGGCGGAGCGGGGGAGGAGAGACATGGCGAACCTCCGGAGCTGCGGTGGAGGCCGGCGATCCGGGCGGAGGGGTACGCGCCCGGGGGTGTGAGCGACGCTCGATCGAGGATGAGCGCGCTGGATCAAAGGATGTGTGTCGTGCGCGGTGGGGGCAACGATCATGCGACGGCAAGACGGATCCCACCGCAAATGTTCTCGCGATGGGATCCGTGCGGGACGGGGTTGCTACCAGGAAGCGAAGTTCCCGCAGAACGATGCCTTGTCCGTTCCGCGCAGTGACTGCAGCGGCTCCACATACGCCGCATTCATGACCGCCCGCGGAGCGAAGTGGAGCTTCCCGTTGGCGTTGGTCACGAAGATCTTGCCGAAATGGTCGATGCCGAGCGCGTGGCCGTTCTCGTGGATGGCGACCGACTGCAGATCGATCGCGTCCACGGCACTGGGGTCATTGCCCACCCAGAAGTAGCCGAGGTTGTACCAGATCTCGGCGAGCGCCGCGTCGGCTCGGCCGTTGTTGTCGATGTCGGTGGCGTTCCCGTTGTCGTCGACGAAGGCGTAGGTGAACGTGACCCCGAGCACCTCCGGCGGCATCAACATCCAGCCCGCCAGGATGATGTCCGCGGCCCAGTCCACTACCAGGGAGTCCTCGACCACGATAGGGGGTGTTCCGTCGTCGGGCACGCGCACCAGGTCGACCTCGCCACAGGGGAGTGCTTCCCAGGGTTCGAAGGTGGAGGCGAGGAAGTCACCGAGGTATTCGACGCCGGGGAAGCTCGCGCGAGTGAAGGCGAAGGCCGCGCTCTCGTCGATCAGGTAGGTGAGCTCCTTCCCCGTTGCTCCGCGTCGCGGGTCGCCCGGGACCCAGAAGATGGACATCCGCTTCGTCCGATCGTTGGCGAAGATGGTCGTGCCAACGTCGGCCGGTGCGCCGGGAGCGAGTAGCAGGTCGGCGCTCTGCACGCGCAGAGTCGCTCCGCTCGCGGTGAGCCTGGCGTTGATCTCCGCCAGGCGGTTCTCGAAGAAGCCAGCGACCTCGCCGGTCGCCTCCGCGGGCACCGCGAGGAACTCCGGGTTCAGGGCACGAGCCAGGTTCGGATCGCCGGGCACCAGCCCCGTGCTGGGGAGGTCCGAACAGGCGGCGAGGACGAGGACGCCCGCAGCGGTCAGCGCGGCACTTCGGATCGGGTGCATCGAGGACTCCTGTCGGTCGGTGGGGGAGGAGGGCTCCCGACAACTGCGCTCCGGAAAGAGCGGCAGGTAGATGGCGACAGCTCGGGAGGGCTGGAGTGTCGCCTGCGTCACCCTGCGCCTAAAACGTACGTTTGTCAAGGCGCTCGGCGAGGCGTCGGCCTCGAGCGGGAAATGCTGGATTTTCGCGCCGCACCGTCCCAGACTAAGAGGAAGATCCTACCCACTCCCAACCCCCAGGCGAGATCCTGCGATGCGGCGTAGACAATTCCTTCGTTCCGGGGTCGCGGCAGGAGCCACGGCCCTCGGCGCCCTGAAACTTTCCCCTGTCGAGGCCCTGGCCGAGGAGATGCGCATGACCACCGGTTCCGGTTCGGCGGGCGAGATCAAGCAGTCGGTATGCAAGTGGTGCTATCCGGACATCCCGCTCGACGAGTTTGCCGCCGCGGTCAAGCAGATCGGCATACAGTCAGTGGAGCTGCTCTCCCCGGACGACTTTCCTATCCTGAAGAAGCACGGCCTGATCTGCGCAATGGTGAACGGCCCCAGCGCAATCAACAACGGTTGGAATCGCCTGGAGAACCACGACCGTTTCGTCCCCGCCTTCGAGGAGCGCATCCGCCAGGTGGCGGAGGCCGGTTTCCCCAACGTGATCTGCTTCTCCGGCAACCGGGACGGGATGGACGACGAGGAGGGGCTGGAGAACTGCGTGGTGGGGTTGCGGCGGATCCTTCCCACCGCGGAGCGCTACGGCGTGACCATCTGCATGGAGCTGCTCAACAGCAAGGTCGACCACCCCGACTACATGTGCGATCACACCGCCTGGGGGGTCGAGCTGGTGAAGCGGCTCGACTCAGAGCGCTTCAAGCTGCTCTACGACATCTACCACATGCAGATCATGGAGGGGGATGTCATCCGCACGATCCGCGAGAATCACCAGTACATCGCGCACTACCACACCGCCGGTAATCCCGGCCGCCACGAGCTCGACGAGTCCCAGGAGCTCTACTATCCCGCCATCATGCGGGCCATCAAGGAGACCGGCTTCCAGGGTTACGTGGCGCAGGAGTTCGTGCCCACGCGGGAGCCGCTGGTGTCGCTGGCGGAGGCGTATCGGGCGTGTGATGTGTGAGGGGGCAAGGTGACAAGGTGACAAGGTGACAAGGTGACAAGGTGGCAAGGTGGCAAGGTGACAAGGTGACAAGGTGAGGGGCGGGGCAGGCTCGCCTGTACCGGCAGGCCGAAGGCAATCTGGATTCCGGCAGCTTCGTTCATCCGTGCACCCGTTCACTTGTCACCTTGTCACCTTGTCAGCCTGTCACCCCCTACCCGGCCCCCCACCGCCGTCCTCCTTGTCTCCAGCAGGCTGCCGACCAATCTTACACCCAGCCTCCCGCCACCCCTCCGCACATGGGAAGCTCCACTCCGTCGCAGCGTCGGCAGCTGGTCGCCGTCTGGTTCGCGGACATCGTGGGCTTCAGCGACCTCGCCTCCGCCAACGAAGATGATGCCGTCCGGCTGGTCGACGCCTTCCAGGCCTGCGCCTCCGAGCACGTGCAGCGCCAGGGCGGGCGCATCGTCAAGTACGTGGGCGATGCAGCGCTGGCGGAGTTCCATAGTACCGAGCAGGCGGCCCACTCGGCCTGCGACCTCGTTCAGGATTTCGTGACGCGCTTTGGCGCCCAGCTCCGCGTAGGACTCCACGTTGCGGACGTCGCCGTCGGCAAGGACGAGGATCTGCTGGGCGACGGGGTGAACCTCGCGGTGCGGCTGCAGGCGGAGGCGGATCCGGGCGAGGTGGTGGTCAGCGAGGATGCCTGGCGCCAACTGCGGCAACGCGAGGGGTTCACCTGGGAGGAGATCGGCGAACGCCGCGTGCGCGGGCAGGTGGAGCCGGTGAGGCTCTTCCGCGTGCGTCTAGCGGAGGAGCCGGTCGTGCCTTCCGAGCCCCGTCCGCCCGACGCCCTCGACCGCGCCCGCCGCGGTTTCCGACGCCGCGGCGGCTCGCGCCTCCGCCTGCCGGACGCGCGACGGATGACGGTGGGAATCGCGACCGCCGTGCTCATCGGTGTTGCCGGGCTCGCAATCAGGGCGCGATCCGATGGATGGCTCGCCGCCCTGGGCGGGTATGGCGGCTCCTCCGACCCTTCCGCGGACAGCCTCGCCGACATTCCTTCCTACGATCCGACCCGCATCGCAGTCCTCTACTTCGACGACTACAGCGACGACCAGAGCCTCGGTTACATGGCCAGTGCCGCGACAGAGGCACTGATCAATTCCCTGGACGACGTGGAGGGGCTGACCGTCGTCCCGGAGGTCGCGGTCAAGCCTTTCCGTCACAGCGACATTCCACTGGACTCCATCATCTTCGCCCTGAAGGTCGGGACCGTCATCGACGGGAACCTGACCAGGTCGGGCGATCGCATCCGTGTGACGGCGCAGCTGATCGACGGCAACTCCGGCGAGCAACTGGGCAGCGGCAGGCTGGACTACGTTGGCACCGACGTGCTCGAGCTGCAGGAGAAGGTGGTCGACCTGCTCGGCAGGGTGCTTCGCTCCCAGCTGGGGCGCGAGATCCGGATGCGGGAGATCGAGCGCTCGACGGATAGCCCGCGCGCGTACGAAGCATTGATGCGGGCGGAATCGTACCGGGAGGAATATCAGCGGCTGAGGCGATGGGACGACGAAGCCGCTCGGCGCGCCCTGCATCGGGCCGACACCATGGTGGCTCGCGCAGAGTCGCTCGATCCCCGGTGGGCGGAGCCCGTGATCCGGCGAGCCTGGTACCTGCGGGATCTTTCCATTCTGGAGGGACCGCTTCCGGGATATCTGGATGACTACTGGAGTGGGCAGGCGCTCACGCACGCCGAGCGCGCGGTAGCCCTCGACGGCGCGGCGGCGTACGAGATTCGTGGACTGCTTCGGTTCGGTCTGGCGATGAATGCGACGGGGGAGGAGCGCCAGCGACTGTTCAGTCAAGCGGAGGCCGATTTGAGGGAGGCCACGGCACTCGACGAGAGCCGCACGGTGGCGTGGGTGAAGTTGAGCGAACTGCTCGTAAGCCAGGGACGCTTCTCCGAGGCCGTCCTGGCGTCCGAACGGGGAAGTCGGGCAGACGCCTTCCTGAGCAACAACGTCGACGCCCTTCACCAGGCCTATTACAGCGCTCTGCAGATTGGAGCCACCGAAGAGGCGAACGATCTATGTTTGCAGGGCAGGGTGCGCTTCCCCACCTCCGCCGACTTCGTGCTCTGCCGCCTCTTCGCGTTGGCGTCCTTCCCCGAAGTCGAGCCTGACCTCGCGCACGCCCAGGCGCTGGTGGACACGCTTGCGCAGCTCGTTCCACAGGACGATCAGAGCGTGTTTCGTGCTTACGGTATCATGCTCAGCGCCGAGGTCGCAGCTCGTGCGGGCCTGCGCGACAGCGCGGAAGCGCTAATTCGTCAGTCCCGCTCGGTAAATGATTTCCCTATGCTCAGCTATAACGAGGCGCACGCGAGGCTCTTGCTCGGCGAGCAGCAGGAGGCCGTGCAGCTCCTCGAAAAGTGGCTCGAAGTCGATCCGGACACAGCGTATCTGGCCGGCGACTGGTGGTTCGAAGGGCTGCACGACAACTCCCGCTTCCGCGCGCTCCTGGGCCGCCACGACCCCCGGTTAATACCCGGGTCGCGGCCACGCTAGGCCGGTGTGCGACTCGCAACGTCGAGCTGGCGTTCGAGCGCGAGCAAGTCCAGGTAGGCTGCGTCCGCCACCTCCGCAGCCTGCCGAAGCTGGGCGGTTGCTTCCTTCAGGTTGGCAGCCTGGGTGCTGACCGCCTCCCGCGTGATCAGCCCCGAGCGGATGATTAGCTTGGGGTCTACATACAGCGCCTGCCCCGGGGCGTCGGTCAGCTGGGCGAATACCCAGAAGTAGTACTCCTCCGGAGCGTGCCGCGTTTTCCCGGTGTCGGTCGTGTGTGTCGAGCCGGAGAAGTAGCGCTTGTTGCCAGTGAAGGGCACCTTGTTCATGTCGGGAAACCCGACGCTCCACTGACCGACCGGCGGATCCGCCCGCCAGATGACGTTGTCCCCAGGGCCCGCCTCGAAATTCTGCTCCTTACCATCCTGGTCCACCACCTTCAAACCGTTGTCCACGATACGGATGGTGAGCGTGATCGTGTCAGGCATGGGGCACCTCCGGAGGTGGGATTGTTAACAGCGCCGCCCAGTGGGAGCGGCCGGCGGGGATGTCACGGATCGACCAAAAACGGGCAGGTCCGCGGGTGCGGATTAGCGGTCGAGAAAGGAGGAGCGGCAACGACGCCGGCGTGAAAGAGGAACTACCCGGGGGTGTGTGCAGAATGTTGGGGCCAAGATGCGCTAAAGCAAGGATCTCGCGCGGGCACAAGACGGCGCAGAGGAAGGAGTGTGAATTGCGAATTGCTGGACGGCAATTTTGATTTTTGCTTGTATCCTCACCTGATGAGCGCGTCATGCTGAGCAAAGCGAAGGATCGCAAGCCGAAACCGTGCCTTCCGGCGATCCTTCGCTGTCGCTCAGAATGACATTGCCCGCATTACCCAATTCAAAATTACAATTCAGAATTGAGCGGCGGTTATCCGCAATTCGTAATTCGTAATTCGTAATTCGTAATTCGTAATCGTCGTCTCACCCGCCACGAGTTTCTCCCAGCGCCCGCACCCGCGCGTCCAGCTCCTCCATCCGGAGGTGGACGGTGACGATGTACGGCTCTTCGCCCTCGGTCCAGTGGCCGTAGGTAGTGGCGACGATGGTTCCGTCGGGTAGCAGCTCCAGCGCCGGATAGGTCGAATCCCACTGGCGCTTGTTGTCCATGATGCGCACGCGATACTGCCCCTCGCGCCCCTCGAGCAGGTCCTCGTAGGTCCCCACCCAGGCGAGCCAGTCGCCTTTGGTCGGGGACTCGTGGCCCATATCGCGGAAGGAGATGAAGAGCCGCCCGTCGGGCGTGTAGATGGCCTGGTGACGGTCGCCGGTGAGCGAGCCGGGCAGCTGCACGGGCCTGCTCCAGGTCTCCCCTTCGTCGTTCGAGAAGGTGATGAAGGAGTTGAAGGTGCGGCTGTTCTCGCGCAGCAGCATCGCCAGCTGCTTCCCATCCGGAGAGCGGATGAGTCCTGGCTCGCAGAGGTCGGCGAGAGAGGCGGTCACCACCACCTCCGGCTCTCCCCAGGTGAGCCCCCCGTCTGTCGAGCGCGTCTTGTAGACCACGAATTGCCCGGCCTTGCCCGAGTTCCTGAAGAAGCGACCGTCGTCGTGGAAGAAAGCCAGATAGTCGCCGCTACTGGTGCGCACCAGGTCGGCCATGGCCACGATCCCTCCGAAGTCGCCGATCGGCTCCAGCGGTGTCCACGTCTGTCCGTCATCTTCCGAGTAGGACATACGGATCGGATAGAGCCCCGAGAACATGATCAGCCGACGCGTGCCGTCCGGCGCCACCACGCGGTAGATCGTCGGCGTCTCCTGCGAGGTGGCCCAGTTCTCCGGGACGGGCAGCCGCTCGCTCCAGCTGTAGCCTCCGTCGGTGCTGCGCTTCAGCACGACCGGCCCCTTTCCATGCCCCTTCGGATAAACCGCCAGCATCGTCCGCCCGTCCTCCAGCAGCACCGTGGTGGGATGACCGAGGTACTGCCCCGGCTCCCGGTCCACGATCACCTGCAGCTCCGTTTCCCCCGCCAGGTCGATCTGCGGAATGCTGAACCCCCGCGGCGGATCTGCGCGGTCGTACGGAGGAGAGGGGAAGGAATCCGCGCCGCCTGCGCAGGCGGAGAGCAAGAAGGCGAAGAGAACGAGTCTGGCAATCATGGCGGTGGTGGTTGGAATTACGGATTACGAATTACGAATTTTGGCATTCGGGAAATTGAAACCACAGAGGTCACGGAGGACGGCGCAGAGGTCGTAGAGGTTTGGCTCTGCCTGGTGAAGAGCGATAACATTTAATCCATTGTTAATAAATAACTTAATAGATATACGACTTGTATTCGATCTGAATGTTATCATCAGACTTCCTTCCTCTGCCCTGTGTGCAAACCACCATGACTTCTGTGGTTTGCCAGTAATTCGTAATTCGTAATTCGCGCTTACTGACCAGCAAGCGCTTTCCAGCAGTAGAGCAGCATGCGCGGAAGGTGGAACGGTCCCTTCCACACATTCCCTTTGAGGCGCACGGAGAGGCTGCCGTCACGGTGGAGGTAGCCGTACCATTCGCCGTATTCGGGGTCGGGAAAGTGGGCGAAGCTCCAGTCGTGGACCAGGCGATGCCAGCGGGCGTAGCGCTCCTCGCCGGTGAGCTGATAGGCGAGGAGGGTGGCGATGGTCGCTTCGCAGTGGGGCCACCAGAACTTCATATCGTGCCAGTATTCCTGTACGGGTAGGCCTCGCAGGTCACGGTAGTAGAACAGCCCACCATACTCGTCGTCCCAGCCGCGCTCCCACATCCAGTCGAGCATCTGCGTGCCGAGGCGGATCAGCTCCGGATCGCGACCGCGCAGCTTCGCCTCGTGCAGGATGAACCACGCCGCTTCGATGGCGTGTCCGGGGTTCAGGGTGCGGCCGTCGAAGTGGTCGATCAACTCACCCGTCGGGCCCACGCTCTCCATCACCACCTCGAGCTCCGGCTTCACGTGGTAACGCCGGATCTCCTCGATGCAGCGGTCGATCTCTGCCTCGCAGCGAGGGTCTCCGATGGTCTCCCGGATCACCTGGGCCAGGTTGATGGTGATCATCGGCACGCCGATCCCGCGCATCGGGCGCACACGAGGATCGACCTTGGGCTCCAGTAACCCGGGCGTGGTAGTGTAGCGCAGGAAGCTGCCGAAGATCTCCCGCGCCCGTGACGCGGCGGCTTCGTCCCCGGCGGCCCGGGCGTACGCCGCGAAGGCCGCGGCGGCGAAGGCCTCGGAGAACACGTAGCGACGCTTGCGCAGCGGACGTCCCTCGCGGGTCACCAGGAAGAACATCTGCCCGTCGTCGTCGAAGCCGCGCGCCTCGAGGAAGTCGAGCGTGCGCCGGGCCTGCACCAGCCACTCCTCCCGCGGCTCCACCTCCGAGTAGAGCGTCGCCATCATCCAGGCGAATCGGCCCTGCTGCCAGATCCCTTTGTCGGTGTCGATCACGGTGCCGTCCCTATCGAGCGCGGTCATGATCCCCCCGTGCTCGTAATCGACGCCGTGGCGAAGCCAGAAGGGGATGCAGTCCGTGAGCAGGGTGTCCCGATAGAGATCCGCGAGCATCGCTCGCTCTTTGGCGGATAGCCCGCCGCCATCCGAACCTACGGCCGCCGCATTCGTGCTCACCGCAAGCGCCCCCAGTCGAAGAAGCCGATCTCCTCCAGCTCCGCGCGCATCCGGGCGACGGCGTCGGCGGAGAGCGGGTCCTGCGGGAGGCGGCTCGGGCCGCAGTCGAGCCCGATCAGCGACATCACCGCCTTGAGGCCCGAGCGGCCACAATGGCGGTAGATCACGCGCACCATCTCGCCCGAACGGGCCTGGAGCTGCGCCGCCTCGGACAGCTCGCCGCGCTGGACGTGCTCGATCATCCGCAGGTAGAGCGGCGCGGCGAAGCAATAGGTGGAGCCCACGGCGCCGCGAACCCCGAAGGCCAGCGCCCCGAGCAGCATCTCGTCCACCCCGAAGACCACGTCATGCGCGCCGTGGTCGAATCGCTGCGCCACCTGCAGGTGGTGCAGGCGGGTGTCCGAGAACTTGATCCCGGCCATGTTGGGGATCCGCTCCGCCGCCAGCGAGAAGAGCTCCTCGAGGTCCGGGTCGACACCGGTGAGCGACGGGATGTGGTAGTAGTAGAAGGGCAGCTCTGGCGCCCCCCGGGCGATCTCCGCCAGCGAGTCGACCAGGGCCCGCGTACTGCCGGGTTTGAAGTAGGAGGGCGGCATGGCCGAGATCGCTTCGGCGCCGATCTCCTGCGCGTGCTCGGCGAAGCCGCGGGCTTCTGCGAGGCTGTTGTGCCCCACCTGGACGACGGTGCGCAGACGCCCCTTTGCCGCCTGCACGTAGGCCGCGGTTACCTCCCGCCGCTCAGCGGCGGAGAGCGAAGGTCCCTCCCCGGTGCTCCCCACGATGTACAGTCCGCTCACGCCGTCCGCCTCGAGCTGATCCACCAGGGCGGGAACGAGGTCGAGGTTCAGAGACCCGTCGGGGTGGAGTGGCGTGAAGGTGGCCGCGATCAGGCCGCGGAGGCGTCGTTCGGGGGGGAGGTTCATGTTCCCGGCAAGCAATCGTGACTGTGATCCTGAAGGTGTCTGCGCCGGTCAGGCGGTGTAAATTCCTGCGGTCTGCGGCCGCCCGGTCTCTAACGGATCGCCCGCTGCTCTGCGCAGCGTGTAAATGGTCAGCCCGTCGAGCGAGCGGGAAGGGCCGCCGGTGAGCACGCTCACTACGTACCCGACCACGACGCACACGATGATTCCCACGGCCGCGTAAAGGAAGAAGTGGACGGGAGTGTAAGTCCTCACCAGGTAAAGCACGACTGCGCTGGTGAGGGCGCCGACCAGGGCACCGGTCCCGTTCGCTCGCCGGGTGAAGATCCCCAGGACGAAGAGACCCGCAAGCCCTCCTCCGAAGAGGCCAAGCATCTCCAGGAACACGTCCCAGAGCGAGCCCACCTGCCAGGTGGCGAGCACTACTGCGCCTCCCGTGGCGATGACCCCCAGCAGCACCGACAACGAGCGCGCCAGCCATAGGCGCCGTGTGGCAGAGGATTCCGGCACGAAGCGGCGGTAGAAGTCGGTCACGATCGCCGAGCTGACGCTGTTCACGCTGCTGCTCAGCGTGGACATGGCCGCCGCGAAGACGCCGGCGATCAGCAGGCCGGAGATTCCGGCCGGCAGCTCCTGCACGATGTAGTGCGGGAAGATGGTGTCGGTCGCCAGCGGAGGTGCCAGCCGCTCGGGGTGCTGCTTGTAGAAGACGTACAGCGCCGTGCCCAGGCCGAAGAAGATGAACGCCGCCGGGATCGTCAGCAGGGCGTTGGTCCAGATCGAGCGCGCCGCCCCGGCCTCGTCGCGCGTGGTGAGGTATCGCTGCACTACCGCCTGGTCCGCCGTGTAGGGGACCAGATTGCCCAGCAGGTTGCCGACGAGCACCACCCAGACCGCGGTGGTGGTGTAATCCCAACTCCAGGTGAAGGTGTGGAACTTACCGTTCTGAGCCGCCGTGGAGATCAGGCCGCCCAACCCTCCGTCCACGGCGGTGATCATCAGCACCAGGCTGAGGAGCGCACCCCCTACCAGCACGACCACCTGCACCACGTCGGTCCATACCACCGCCTCGATCCCGCCCGCGGCGGTGTAGAGGGTGGTCACCAGCCCCATGAGCAGGATGGCCACGTAGAGGTCGAACCCGGTCGCCGCCGCGAGCGCCAGCGCCGGGAGCAGGATGACGATTGCCATCCGCCCGAGCTGGAGAAGGATGAAGGACAGGCTTCCGAACAGTCGCACGGGCAGGCTGAAGCGTCGCTCGAGGTACTCGTAGGCTGTCTTCACCCGCAGCCGGCGAAAGAAGGGCAGGTAGAGGAAGACGACGATCGGCGCGACCAGCACGATGCTCGCCTGGCCCAGGATGTAGACCCAGTCGGTGTCGTACGCCTTGGCCGGGATGGCCATGAAGGTGATGGCGCTCAGCTGGGTGCCGAAGATGCTGAGTCCGGCCGCCCACGGCGGGATGCCTCTGCTCAGGAAGAAGTCGTCATCGCTCTTGCCGCGGCCGGCGAAGTAGAAGCCCATCCCCGCCAGCCCCACGAAGTATCCCGCCAGCACGAGATAGTCGAGCCCCCCGAAGCCAGCCTCTCGAGTGTCCGCAGGCCGCTGCGTAGCGGCGAGGATCACCGGCGTGCGCACGCCCGGCCGGATCTCGCCGCTGGGAATGACGATGCGTCCTCCCCACGCCACGGTCGGGGTATTGACGTGGGCCGCGGGCAGGCTGTCGCCCCGCACCCAGGTGTTGGTGATCGTGTGATAGAGCAGCGCCTCCCGGCGAAATCCCGGGTGACGGTCACCCAACTCCTCCGTGCCACCGACCAGCGACCCATCGTTACCGCCGAAAATCATCAAGTGCGAAGGTCCCAGGGGAATCGCGGGAGAGGGTGCGGCGGCCACCGGCCAGGGCAGGTCCGCCAGACGCTCCCACCCCTGGCCGGGCCGGTACCGATAGGCATCCGTGAGGAAATTGTACGAGATCCCGCCGGCGGCGTCGGAATGCGGCTCCACTCCGCTGAAGAGGTAGAAAGCGCCGTTCAGCGAAGCAGCCACCGCGTCGTACCGCGCCGGCCCCGGCCAGGGCTCCAGCCGGCGCCAACCCGCCGAGGGGTTGGTCAGGTCCAGGCTCCAGAAGGTGCGCTGCGCCACCGAGTCGCCAGGGGCACGCACGCCACCCGCGATGTACAGCACCTCTCCCACCCGCGCACCGCTCGCGAAGGCGACCGGCTCGGGGAGCGGCGGCAGACGCTCCTCCGCCACCACCCGCCCGTTCACCCACCTGAGCGAGAGAACATCGGCGAAGTGCTCCTCGGCGTTCCCGCCTCCCAGGCAGAGGACCTCGTCCCCCACCGTGAAGGGTACCGCATACCCACGCGGCTGCGGCAGGGAGTCGCTCGTGTGCCACCTCAATTCCCCTCTGTCGGCGGAGGAGAGCGCCCAGGTGGCACGCGTCCACACCTTCGTGCCGCCGCTGAGCAGGGGCACGGGGAAGTGCGCTCCCCCCGCGACGACCAGGGCGCCGTTGGAGACTCCGGCGCACGGTCCGGCCACCCCGAGCGGTTCAGGTAGCTCCGCCAGCTGCTCCCAGCTGTACCACCCCCTGCTGGCGGGAGCGTCCTGGGCGCGCGCGTGATCGACCGTGCTGCCGAGGCCGATCATCAACGCCATTACGGGGGCGGTGAAGAGAGGACGCACGGGCTCAGTATCCGGGGTTCTGTTCCAGGCTCGAGTTGAGGCTCAACGTGCTCTGCGAGATCGGCCAGAGCAACAGGTGATCCTGGCCGGCCCGGTTCTGAAGGCTCGGGACGAGCTCGAACGCCTTGCCGAAGCGTACCAGATCCCACCAGCGCTTCCCCTCGAAGGCGAGCTCCAGCAGCCGCTCCCGTAGGATGGCTGCGTCGTTCTCCTCCTGACTGCCGCTGGTGAACCGGTGCTGCTGGAAGGCGTCGCCGTACGCCCGCTCCCGGACCATGTTGATCTCCGTGGACGGATCCTGGCCCAGCCCGTTCCTCGCCTCGGCGATCATCAGCAGCACGTCGGCGTAGCGGTACAGGATGACATCGTCGAGGAAGCGCCGGGCGCCCGCCTCCACGAAGCCCCTGAACTTGGTGACCGCCGAGGCATAGAAGGTCGAGTCTCCGTTTTCGTCGAGCGTGTACAGCTCGGCGAAGGTGGCGTCCTTGCGCGCGTCATCCTCACTGAACTGATCGCGCAGTACCTGGGAGGGAGCCCACCGGTTCAGCCCGCCTCCCACGCCAATGAGCTCCCTGGATTCGGGATCGACGTTGACGGGGATCTGGTCGTCGCGCAGGTACATGGAGTTGGCATACATCTCCGCCGACTCCAGATCCTGGAAGCGGACCGCCATCAGGATCTCCGCGTTGCCCTTGTTCTCGTAGCGGAAGATGTCGTCGAAGTCCTCGAGCAGTGCCACGTCGGCGTCCTGGACCTGCTGCAGGGCCTGCAACGCGGTGTTCAGGTCCGCGGCACCCCCACCCCCCCGCTTCGCCGTCCACAGGTAGACGTCTCCCTTGAGCGCGTTCACCGCCGCGCGCGACCACTGGCAGCGGCAGTCAGTGAATCCGTCGTCGGGGAAGAGCGCCAGCGCCTGCTCGAGGTCCGCCTTGATGAGGTCGAAGACCTGGCTCACCTCCGCGCGCTCGCGGAAGGCGCTCTGCTGGTCGTATCCCTCCGTGGGCTCCGTGACGATCGGAACGCCTCCCCAGGTGCGGGCCATGATGAAGTACACGTACGCCCGCATCGCATAGGCTTCCGCCAGGATCGCGTTCCTCTCGGCCTCGCTGCCGAACTCGACCTCGGGTACGTATTTGAGGATGAGGTTGGCGTCGTGGACGACGGTATAGAGTCGCAGCCAGTCGGGGCCGGCGCTGGTCGCGTCGAGGGTGTTCAGGAAGTAGCGCTCGCGCCCCTCGGAGGCCTGCAGCCCGTAGCTCAGCTCCTCGCTCCGCGCGCCTCCCCAGATGTAGAGGTTCTGGCTCGCCTGGTCGCGGAAGCGGGTGTACATGCCGTACAGCGCGCCCCGCGCGTCGTCGGAGGTCTTCCAGAATGAGTTGACGGTGATGATGCTGGTGGGATCCACGGCCAGTTCGTCCGTGCATCCCGCCGTGAGCAGAAGCCCGCAAGCCGCGAGTGCGGCAGTGATTGCGCGTTTCATCGGATGGCTCCGTTCAGAAGCGGCTGGTAGACGGTGCATCAGAACCCGAGGTCGAGACCGATGGCGAGATTACGCGGCAGCGGATAGCGGCCGCTGTCGGTCCCGCCGTCCTCGGGCAGCAGCCCCTTGTAGGCGGTGAAGTAGTGCAGGTTGCTACCGGCCAGGTAGATGCGCGCGTAGTCGACGCCCAGTCGCTCGAACCAGCTCGCCGGGGGACGATAGCTGAGGGTCACCTCACGCAGGGCGAGGTAATCGCCCTTCTCGTAGTAGTAGGAGGTCCCTCGATTGTCGCGGAAGATATTGTTCTGCGCGAGCTGGTCGGCCCAGTAGTAGCGTGGGATGTCCGTTTTGTCGCCCGGCTTCTGCCAGGAGCGGAGCACCTCCTTGGACATGCCGATGTCGCCCTGGGTCTGGCCGTTGAGCGCCAGGAGGGTCTGGTTGAAGATCGTGTGGCCGGTGGCGAAGTCCATCCGCACCAGCAGGTCCAGGTCCCCGTAGCCGAGTTGGGTGCTGAACCCGCCCGTCCATTTCGGGAAGATGTTGCCCACGTAGACCTGGTCGCGGGTGTCGATGATGCCGTTCTGATCGAGGTCCGCGAAGATCGCGTCGCCGGCTCGCTTGTGCTTGTCCTCGCGGGGGACGAGCATGTCCAGCGGCCCGGCGGCGGCCTCCTCGTCGGTCGAGTAGACGCCGAGCTGCTTGTAGATGTACAGGTCTCCCAGCCGCCCGCCCTCCTGCAGGCCACCTCTCCACACGTAGTCGCCCACGTCCGGGTCGTAGACCAGGATCCCACCGATCCGGTTGCGCTCGTTCCCGTTGTCCGGCAGGCGCAGGATCTTGTTCTGATTGGTCGCGGCGTTGAAGGCGACCGACCAGCGTAGCGGCGCACCGGGCGGCAACACGTCCACGCTCGCCTCCACCTCGTAGCCGCGATTCTCCAGTGACCCCAGGTTGGTGAGGATGCTGGAGAAGCCGGTGGACTGCGGCAGCGCCAGCGAGGTCAGCAGGTCGTCGGTGACGCGCCGGTAGTAGTCGAAGAGGACGGTGGCGCGGTCGTCGAAGAGCCCCAAGTCGAAGCCGACGTCGAAGGTCCGTGAGCGCTCCCAGCGCAGCTCCGGGTTGGCCATCCGGTTGTTCAGGATGGCGGCGTTGCCCGCGTACCTGGAGCCGACGTCGTACTCGCCCTGCGCGTGGAAATCGGAGAGGCCGCTGATGTTGCCGCTCGTGCCGTAGCTGGCCCGCAGCTTCAGCGTGGAGAAGGCGGGCGGCAGGTTCGCCCAGAAGCTCTCCTGGTGCAGGTTCCAGCCGGCCGAGATTCCGGGGAAGAATCCCCAGCGGTTGCTCTCTCCCAGGTTGGACGCACCGTCGTAGCGGGCGGTGAGGGAGAGCAGGTACTTCTGCGCAAAGTCGTAGTTGAGACGTCCGAAGAAGCCGATGATGACCTGGTCCGTCGCCGTGCTGGAGACGGAGGTCGGCTCGGAGGAGGCGTTCAGCGTCGGGATCAGGTCGGTGGAGGCGCCGCGGCCGGCGGCGGAGAGGCCATACAGCTTGCGATCGTAGTAAGAGGCGCCCCCCTTGATCTCGACATTATGACTGTCGCCGAACAGGTGATCGAAGGTGAGGACCGCGTCTGCCTGCCGCTGCCAGTGCGTGCTGTGCGACGCCGAGGCATCGCGCGAGTCGACGAACTGCGTGGGCGTGTTGAAGTAGGACATCTGGAAGCGGTTGTCGATGCCCTTGGTGGTGTAGAGCGCCACGGAGGGCTCGAGCGAGAGGCCCGGTACGATGTCCCAGATGCCCCGCAGACCCAGGCTGAAGCGGTCGAAGCTGTTCTTCGCCTTGGTCCGGCCCAGGTGGTACAGCGGGTTGCCGATGCTACGGTTCTGACCCGGCGCGAGGGTGCCGTCCTCATAGTACAGCTTGGCGGTGGGCGGCAGCGCCAGCGCGCGCTGGAAGATCTCGAAGTCGCTGAAGACGCGGTTATCACTCGAGTTGCTGAACCCCAGGTCGCCGTAGAGGGTGAGGTTGTCACGGGCGCGGACCCGCCCGCCCATGTCGAGGGTGAGGCGCTCGTACCCGGTGGTGATCGCCACCCCTTCATCCTTCAGGTAACCCACCCCGAAGTTGTATCCCACGCTCTCGGTCCCGCCGGCGACGGAGAGGTAGTGGTTCTGGGTCAGGGCGTCCTGGAAGAGCACGTCCTGCCAGTCCGTCTCCTTGAAGATGATGGTCTTCGAGGGGTCGAGCGGGTCGGGCATGCTCTCCCACCCCTCGTTCAGCTTGTGCTCGTTCTCGGGGGTGAGATACTGGGGAGTGAAGGCGGTGCGGTTACTCAGGTCGTTGCCGACGCCGGAGCCCGTAGGCAGGTCGAGCCGCGAGCGCCGCGAGGGATCCAGCTCCGCGGTCGCCGCGATGCCCAGGCGGTTGAAGTAGATGTAGTCGCGGGCGGAGGCGAGCGGCAGACGCTTCGCCAGTCCCGAGAACTGGAAGCTGGTCGAGTAGTTGATGCTCGGCTCGCCCTGGCCCTGCTTGGTCGTGACGATCACCACGCCGTTGGAGGCGCGGGCGCCGTAGATGGCGGTCGCCGCGGCGTCCTTGAGCACCTGGACGCTCTCGATGTCCAGCGGATTGAGGTCGTTGATGTTCGGCCGGATGATCCCGTCGACGATGTAGAGGGGAGTCGATCCGTTGGGGTTGTTGATGGAGGTGCCGCCGCGCAGGACGATGCGGGGTGCCTCTCCCGGCTGCCCGGTGGTGGACTGCACACGCAGCCCAGGGATCGTGCCCTTCAGTGCCGACGCGGGTGTGGCGTAAGGGATGTTCCGCAGCGTGGTGGTATCCAGCTTGGAGACCGAGGTGGTCAAGGTCGCGCGGCTCTGTTCACCGTAACCGACCACCACCAGTTCCTCGAGCTGGGTGACGTGGGGTGCCAGCACCACCTGCAGCATGGTGCGGCCTTCCAGGGCGACCGACTGCTCCTGGTAGCCGACGCGACGGAAGACCAGCGTGGCGTCGGGCGCCGTAGTGAGGCTGAAACGGCCCAGACTGTCAGTCAGAGCGGTGGTGGCGGTTCCCTGAACCGTGATGGTGACCTCGGCAAGGGGCTCGCCGGTCGCGGCTGACGTTACCGTTCCGGCGACGTTCTGCTGTGCCCGCGCCGGCAGCACGAGGGTGAGGAGCAGTACCGGCACCGGGCACGTCGCACGAAGCAGAGCTCTCATAGTCGACCTCCGCTGAGCATCTCCCGGGAGACCAGGAGAGGGAGAGTGAATGGACGACCGAATTCAGTGCATTATGTCCAACATATAATACGCCTGAGGGCGCTGGCGTCCCGATTTGAGGCGCTCAGAGCACCCGCCGAAAGTGGTTCTCCAGGTGTATCCGCATTCCCTCGCGGAAGCGCTCGGGGGAGCCGCTGCGAAGGATCTCCACCAGCTCGTGGTGGGTGACGAAAGGGGCGTCCGCCGGGCCGGGTTGCTCCAGCATGCCGCTGCGATGGACATAGCCGAAGACTGGCAGCAGCAGCGATTGAAAGCGTTGCAGTGTGCGGTTGCCTGAGATCTCGTAGAGCTTACCGTGGAAGCGGACCTCGAACTCCTGGTCGAAGACCGCGCTCGAGCCCTCCTTTTCCTCCGCGACGATGTTTTCGAGCTCCTCCAGCTGCGCGGGGGTCATGCGCGCGAACAGGAAGTCGGCCATGCCGACCTCGAGCACCAGGCGGATCTCGAAGATGTCGCGCAGCGTGTCCTCGTCGAGGATCTGCGGGTGGAGCATGCGCTCCAGCGGCGTGAGCACGTCCGGATGGGTGATGACGCTGCCCTTGCGCTTCACCGATTCGACCAGTCCTATGGCGCGGAGCCGCGTGAGCGCTTCGCGCACCACCGTGCGGCTGACGCCGAAGGCCTCGGCGAGCTCGACCTCCTTGGGCAGCGGATCCCCCGGCTTGAGGTCGTTGCTGGCGAGGAGCTTCAGGAGCGCCAGCTCCACCTCGTCCACCCGCGAGAGGTTGGCGAGCGGCTTGATGCGATCGCGAAGGGAAGGCGGCATGCGGCCAGACGAATGGTGCTCAGAAAGGAGTGCGTTATGTACTACATAATACGCTGCCTCGCTGGCGTCAAGGCTGTCGTACGGTTGGGCGCCCTCGTAGCGTGCCTCGGTGCGGTAGTGGCCTGCCCACTCCGGGCGCAGGAGATCCCCTGGGTGGCCAATGGAGGTGACGTACAGGGCACGCGCTTTTCACGCGCCGCGGTCATCAGCCCTGAGAACGTCTCCCGTCTGGAGCACGCCTGGACCTATCACACCGGCGAGCTCGATCCGCGGTATGAGACGGCCAAGCCGGCCGCCCTGGAGGCGACGCCCCTGGTCAGCGAGGGCGTCATGTACATCGGGACGCCGCTGGGGCGGGTGATCGCGCTCGACGCGGCCACCGGAGAAGAGCTCTGGGTCTTCGATCCGGAGATCCGACGCGACATCGAATACGGAGATTTCGCCAGCCGCGGCGTGTCGTTGTGGGTCGATCCGCAGGCGGTGCCAGATGCGGCCTGCCGCCGCACCATCTTCATGGCCAACGCCCAGTCCCAGCTCTGGGCGCTGGACGCCGCTACTGGCGAACCGTGCGAACGATTTGGAGAGGGCGGGATGGTGGACCTGCTGCGCGGCCTGCGCATCCCTCCCAAGGAGCCGCACGCCTACACGGTCACCTCGCCGCCCGCGGTGGTGCACGGTCTGGTGATCACCGGGTCTTCGGTGGGTGACAATACCTGGCCGGACCTGCCCAGCGGCGAGGTGCGCGCTTTCGATGCGCGCACCGGGGAGCTGCGCTGGAGCTGGGATCCGATCCCGCAGGACCCTGCCGACCCGGCCTACGACGAGTGGGGAGGGGCCATGGCGCACCGCACCGGCGCGGCCAATGCCTGGTCGATTCTCGTTGCCGATCCAGAGCGGGACCTGGTCTTCATTCCCACCGGCAGCGCCGCGCCCGACTATTACGGTGCGCTCAGGCTCGGCGACAACCGCTACGCCAACTCCGTGGTTGCGCTGCGAGCCAGCACCGGGGAGCTCGTCTGGTCCTTCCAGACCGTGCACCACGATCTCTGGGACTACGACAACGCGGCGCCGCCGGCGCTCGTCACCGTGCGGCGTGACGGTGCGGAAATCCCGGCGGTCGCCGCGGCGACCAAGACGGGAATGCTCTTCATCCTGCACCGCGAGACGGGCGAGCCGCTCTACCCGGTGGAGGAGCGTCCCGTCCCCGCCAGCCGGATCCCGGGGGAGCAGGCCTCGACGACGCAGCCGTTCACTACGGGGATCGCGCCGCTGAGTCCCCACTCGCTGACGCTGCAGGAGGTATGGGGTGCGAACGAGGGGGACCGCGATGCGTGCCGCGCCATGATCGAGCCCCTGCGTAACGAGGGCATCTTCACCCCGCCGGATCTGCAGGGAACGCTGGTGATCCCGTCCAACGTGGGTGGCGCGCACTGGGGAGGACTGGCCTGGCATCCGGAGCGGCGGATCGCCGTCGTTCCGGTCAACCGGGTCGCCGCCGAGGTGCAGCTCCTGCCGCGGGATTCGGTGGACCTCTCGAACGCGGTGGCGGAGAGCGACCGGCTGGGCCTCGGCTACGAGTACAATCCAATGCACGGGACGCCGTACGTGATGCGGCGCCGGATCCTGCTCTCACCCGGCGGGCTCCCCTGCTCGCCTCCGCCCTTCGGGACGCTGGTGGCGATCGACCTCGATACCGGGGAGCGGGTCTGGGAGGTGCCGCTCGGCTCGGTCGAGGCGCTGGTGCCTGAAGGAACCGAGCTGCCGCCGACCTGGGGCTCGGTGGGGCTGGGCGGGCCGATCGTGACAGCGACGGGGGTCGTATTCATCGGCGCGTCGCTCGATCGGTCGTTGAAGGCGTATGACCTGGGAACGGGTGAGCTATTGTGGCGCGGCGAGCTCCCCTCGAGCGCGCGCTCCACGCCGATGACCTATCAGCTCGACGGAACGCAGTATGTGGCGATTGCGGCGGGAGGGGGTGAGGTGTTTGGAGAGGGGGACGCGATCGTGGTGTTCAAGCTCAGTCCGTGACGACTTTTGGAACGGCAGAAGGCGCAGAGTAGGAATGGCGCAATTCGTAATTCGTAATTCGTAATTCGTAATTCATAATTCGTAATTCCCAGCCCCTCTGCGGTCTCGGTGTCATCCTCCGCGGCCTCTGTGTTCCCGTCTAAGCGGTAGGCAGGATGTCTATTCGTACCGCAGCGCGTCGATCGGCGCCAGCCGCGCCGCGCGCTGCGCCGGCCACAGACCGAAGAAGATCCCCACCCCGGCGGAAAAGAGGAGCGCCACCAGGACAGCCTCCGGCGACACCACCATACTCCAGCCGGCCATCCGCTCCAGCATGGACGACCCGCCGTAACCCAATGCCACCCCCAGGGCGCCGCCGGCCAGGCAGAGCACCAGGGCTTCCATCAGGAACTGGAGGAGAATGTCCCGCTCCCTCGCCCCCAGCGACTTCCTCAACCCGATCTCTCGTGTGCGCTCGGTCACCGACACCAGCATGATGTTCATGATGCCGATCCCCCCCACCAGCAGGGAGATGGCGGCTACCCCGGCCAGCAGGAAGGAAAAGGTGCGGTTGGTCTCCTCGATGGTGGCCATCAGCGAGGCCTGGTCGTGAACGTTGAAGTCCGCCTCCTCTCCCGGCCGCAGCCGGTGCTCGCGTCGCAGAATGCGATGGATCTCCGCCATCGTGGCGAGCATGGCCTGCTCGCTGGGGGCCTGGACGGCGATGGTGCGCAGCCGGTCGCTCCCCATCACCCGCATCTCCGCCGTCGACAGGGGGATGTAGACGTTCTCGTCGGTGTTGAACGGCCCGGGAGCTCCCTTCTCGGCGAGCACGCCCACCACCTCGAAGGACATTCCCTGAATCCGGATCTTTTCGCCGATCAACGCCGTGGGCGATGAGAGCCCCAATCGCCCCGCGACCAAGGCGCCCACCACGGCCACCCGCCGACGCCCTCTCTCCTCGGCTTCGCTGAAGAATCTCCCCGCGTACAGCTTGTGGTTGTTGACGCTGAAGTTGGTCGGCCAGGTCCCCACCACCGCCAGGTTGGCGTTGTCACTGCCGTGTTCGACCTGGAAGAGATCCTCCATTTCCGGGGCAACACCCCGAATGAGCCCGCCGGCCTGCCGCAACGCCTCCGCGTCCTCGACCGTCAGTCTCCCCACCCCGATGTCGACGCCCAGGATCAGGTTGGGACCGGGGCGCACCGTGAGCACGTTGGCTCCCATTGCCCGCAGCTGATCCGCGACCCTGCGCTGCGCTCCTTCTCCCAGAGCGACCATGGTGATGACGGCCGCGATGCCGATGATCACACCCAGCATGGTGAGCAGCGAGCGCATCTTGTTCGCCGCCACCGCGTCCAGGGAAACGCGAATGGTCTCCATGATCCCCATGTCAGCCTCCGCCGCCCGGGATGCGCCCGCCTCCCAGCACGCCGCCGGTCGGGCGGCGACGCTCCGACTCCTGCTGCTGCGCCTGCATGAGCTGCGGACCGGTGACGTCGAGCACCGTCTCTCCCTCCCCCAGTCCCGCGACGACCTCGGTGTACTCCCAATCGCTCGCGCCCACCGCCACCCGTCGCGGCTCGGGTCCCTGAGCCCCCTGCACGAAGACCACGGCCGGCCGCACCCCCTCGGCCGCGATGTGGACATCCCCATTGCCGCTGCCCGAGTCGGACGCCGCGGGTGCCAGCGCCGCGATCACCTCTGCGGGCGGCGCAAGCCCCTGCATGACGCTCGGATCCAGTCCCAGTGCGGCGGCCGCGGCGGCCGCGTCGCGCGGCAGAACCACCGCCCCGTTGGGCACCACGAGGGCATTGCGGCGCACGCTGATCTCGACCGAGACCTCCGCGTTCATCCCCGGCTTCAGCAGCCCCTGCGGATTGGGCAGGTGCACCAGCACCGGGAAGGTGGTCACGTTCTGCTGCACCACCGCCTGCGGCTCGATCTTGTAGACTTCCCCCCGGAAGACTCTCCCCGGGTAGGCCTCCACCGTGACCTCCGCACCCTGGCCCGGGCGGATCTGCCCGATGTCCGATTCGTCCACCAGCGTGCGCACCTGCATCTCCGAGAGGTCGGCCATGGTGAAGAGCAGGGTGCCTCCCGAAATGTTGTTGGTGGCGGAGGAGATGATCTGGCCCGGTTCGATGCTGTCGGTGAGGATGGTTCCGGCGATGGGCGCGCGGATGATCACGTCGTTTCGCTGCTCTCGAGCGAGCTGCAGGTTAGTCCGCGCCCGCACCACGGCGGCACTCGCGGTGGCGGCGGCCTGCAGGGCTGTCTCGTACTCCTGCTCGGTGATCACCTTCTTCCGGTACAGCGCCTCCATGCGTGCCCGGTTGGCTTCGGTGGTGCGCGCCTGGACCTCGGCCGACTCGAGGTCGGCGATCGCCTGGTCGAGCGCGTTCTGGACGTCGCGCGGATCGATCTCGGCCAGGAGCTGCCCCTGCTCCACCCGGTCTCCGGTCTCGACGTGAACGCGGAGCACCTCGCCAGACGCCCGGGATTTCACCTCTACCGTGCGGATCGGCTCGACGGCGCCCGGCGCCTCGGCGAGCACCTCCAGGTCCGTGCGCTGAGCGGGAACTGCCACCGGCTGGGCCGCGCCTTCCCGGGCCGGCTCGCGGGGGCTGGCCGACACGGCGAAGATCGCCACCCCGAAGCAAACGGCCGTTCCGCCGATCAGAATCACACCCCTCCTGGTCATCGTCGTCTATCTCCCGCCACGCTGGAGTGGGATGGGTATGTGGGAATGCGATGGCGCGACAGCGGTCCTCGAGAGGCGTACGCGCCGGCCCAGCGTGCGACTCGGGGTCGGCTGCTGGTGCGATGCGAATGCATGGGGCTTTCGGTAAGATGCGGATGCAGAGGCATGCCGGAGAGATACCGGCGCAGCCTCGGGCCCGTGACGGCCACTGGCGGTCGATCGCCGTGAGTAATTCCGCGATTGCATCCTCAGATCGACGGTCGGGTCGTCACATCTGGGAGGGCAGCCGCGCTTCATCGCCCGCGGGCGGAGCTCGAAGTGCCAGGGCTCGTTCGCGTAGACCCGGCATAGCCCGTATCTGGCGCCGTGCTCCGAGAGCCATGCGGCGGCATTGGCCGGTCCGATGTCGACGGCGTCGCCGGACACGTGCGCTGATGCCTCGGGCGTGGCGACCCAGCGGGCGGCCTCCTCTTCGGATCCGTACCTGGCGACGGCCTCGTCGAGCAGGTGCTCTTGATATTCCGGAGAGCGCCAGCCGCTGTTGACGAAGATATCGGCGCCGTCCGCCTCGGCGAACGGGCGAGGGGGCCGCCCACGACCGACATCGAGAGGAGGGTTGCCCTGCGGCCGCCCGGGGTGAGAGCGCGTCGGGCGGATCGACTCGCTGCCGCGGATGTTCGACGACACCCTCGGCGCCAATGAGGGCGCCAGGGAGGTCGCCGGCCTCGGTGAGGACGACGATGCCGGTGAGGACGATGACGGCGGCGTGGATGACGACCCCGCCAGAGACGAGTACCCGAAAGCTGCGGCGGCTGCGGCGATGACGACGATCAAACCG
>DASVBS010000068.1 GCA_036375715.1 Longimicrobiaceae bacterium
AGATGGTGATGCCGGGGGACAACGTGCAGATGACGGTGGAGCTGATCACGCCGATCGCGATGGAGAAGGAGCTGCGCTTTGCGATTCGCGAGGGCGGCCGGACGGTGGGCGCCGGGGTGGTGACGGAGATTCTGGAGTAGAGAGAAGGGGTATCCGTCGCACGTTATCCGCTATCCGTTTGGCGCCTCGCGCACTGGTGCGCAATCGGACATTTGGTTCCATGTTTCTGACGGATAACGGATATCGGATAACGGATAACGGATAACCTACAGACGACCAGTCGGCGCTTCCACGAAGGAGCCAGACCGATGCGCGACAAGATCATCCTCTCCTGCACCGAGTGTAAGGAGCGGAACTACCACAAGACGAAGAACAAGCGGCTCCACCCGGAGCGGGTGGAGTACCGCAAGTACTGCCCGCGGTGCAACAAGCACACGCCGCACAGGGAAACGAAGTAATTCGGCGGCCGTCCGCGGGTGCGACGACATCGGCGCGCCCGCCTTCGGTCCGCTCTCCTCTAGTCGATCCTCTGCCGCATGGCTGACAGGCTTCGTACCGTTCAGGGCTTCGTGAGCGACGTCCGGACGGAAATGCAGAAGGTGACCTGGCCCGACTGGCCGCAACTGAAGAACTCGACCTTCGTGATCGTGGTCTTCGTTGCGGTCCTCGCGCTGGTCATCTTCGTCATGGACTTCGTGTCGCGGAGGCTGCTGGAGCTGCTCTCCAGCATCTTTGGAGGGTAGGGGGCCATGGCCGAGGCGAAGTGGTACGCCATCCAGACCTATTCGGGCCACGAGAACAAGGTCCAGCGGCTGATCCAGCGGCGCATCGACGAGGAGCCGGGCGAGCCGGAGGAGAAGCAGATCCAGGAGGTGGTAGTTCCGACCCAGGAGGTCGTGGAGCTGCGCAACGGCAAGCGGGTCACGGTCACGCGCCGTCTCTACCCCGGGTACGTGCTGGTGAAGATGCAGTACAACCAGCGGACCGCGCACCTGATCAACAACATTCAGGGCGTGATCAAGTTCCTGGGCACGGGGGCCGAGCCGCAGCCGCTGCACGAGGAGGATCTGGCCAAGATCTTCGGCGGCCCCGCCGCCGCGGAGGAAGCCGTCGAGGAGCCGATCGAGCACATCCCCTTCACCATCGGCCAGGTGGTCGAGGTCATCGAGGGTCCGTTCAACGACTTCAGCGGGACGGTCCAGGAGATCTACCCCGACAAGGGGAAAGTGAAGGTGGAGGTCTCGCTCTTCGGCCGGCCGACCAGCATCGAGCTGGATTACACGCAGTTGAAGGGATACTGACGGGAATAGGGACGGGTTATCCGTTATCCGCCATCCGTCGTTCATTTCGACGGATACGGAGAGGGAGTCTGACGGAACGGAGGGCGACCACGGATAACGGATAACGGATAACGGATAACCAATAGTCGTATGGCCAAGAAAGTCACCGGCTTCATCAAGCTTCAGGTTCCCGCCGGCGCGGCGAATCCGGCGCCCCCCGTGGGCCCGGCGCTGGGTCAGCACGGCGTGAACATCATGGAGTTCTGCAAGCAGTTCAACGCCCGTACGCAGAACCAGGCGGGGATGATCATCCCGGTGGAGATCACGGTCTACGCGGACCGGAGCTTCACCTTCATCACCAAGACGCCCCCCGCGGCGGTCCTGCTGAAGAAGGCGGCCGGCGTGGAGAGCGGCTCCCCCGCCCAGAAGCGCCAGAAGGTCGGCAAGATCACGCGCGACCAGCTGCGCCAGATCGCCGAGACCAAGCTCCCCGACCTCAACGCCACCTCCATCGAGGGCGCGATGAACATGATCGCCGGCACGGCGCGGAGCATGGGCATCGAGATCGAGGGATAATTGCAAATTACGAATGACGAATTACGAATTGTTGGACTGCTGGCACGAATCGGTAATTCGTAATTCATAATTCGTAATTGAGGGGCGGGGTGGGGCTGAGGTAGACGTCCACGTACCACCGCATGGCGCCAGGCGACGCCCGGTGGGAGGACCAGTTTTCAGATCGCCTCGGGGGGTACATGCCGAAACACGGAAAGAAGTTCCGCGAGGCATCCGCCCGTGTTCCCGTCGGTGCGGCGTTCGCGCCCACCGAAGCGGTGAAGCTGGTGAAGGAGCTCAGCTTCGCCAGGTTCGACGAGACGGTCGACGTGGCCGTCCGTCTGGGGGTCGATCCCCGGCACGCGGACCAGATCGTCCGCGGTACGGTGGTGCTCCCCCACGGGACCGGGAAGACGGCTCGGGTGCTGGTGATCGCGCAGGGCGATAAGGCGCGCGAGGCCGAGGAGGCCGGCGCCGACTACGTCGGCACCGAATACGTGCAGAAGATCAAGGACGGCTGGCTGGACTTCGACGTGGCGGTTGCCACGCCCGACCTGATGGGTCAGGTCGGCCAGCTCGGGCGGGTGCTCGGCCCCCGCGGCCTGATGCCCACGCCCAAGGCCGGCACGGTCACCTTCGACGTCGCCCGCGCAGTGCGCGAGATCAAGGCGGGTAAGATCGAGTACCGCGTGGACAAGACCGGAAACGTCCACGCTCCGATCGGGAAGGTGTCCTTTGGCGAGGAGCAGCTTGCCGAGAACCTGGCCGCATTCATGGACAGCATCCTGCGCGCCAAGCCGTCGGCGGCCAAGGGGAAGTACGTGCGGGGCGTGACGGTGTCCAGCACCATGGGCCCGGGCGTGCCGCTCGATCCGAACCTCTTCGCCAGGAGCTGAGCCGATGCACAGGGAACAGAAGGCAGCCGTCGTCGACGAGCTCCAGCAGAAGCTATCGGAAGCGAACGCGTTCTACCTGACCGATTTCACGGGTATGAACGTGAAGCAGATGACGGAGTTCCGGTCGCGCCTTCGCAAGCAGGGGGTGGAGTACGTCGTCGTCAAGAACACCCTCGCGCAGCGAGCGCTGCAGCAGCTGGAGCTCACGGATATCGCGCGCTTCTTCACCGGCCCCACCGGGCTGGTGATCGGTCGGGAGGACGCGGTCACCGCGGCCAAGGTCCTCACGGAATTCGCCCGCGAGTTCGACAACAAGCCCGCCATCAAGCTGGGCGTGGTCGAGCGCAGGGAGGTTCCGGCCGACCAGGTGAAGCAGCTCGCCGAGCTGCCGCCGAAGGAAGTCCTGCTGGCCCAGCTGGCGGGTGGGCTTCAGGCACCGATGGCCCGCCTCGCCGGCGGCGCCAGCAACCTCATCGCCGGGCTGGCCCGGGCGGTGGACGCTCTCCGCGCGCAGCGCGAGAGCGCAGGATCCTGATCGAGCGCCGCGACTCGCGCGGCGATTCAAGACGGACCGCTCCGGCGGTGAATAGAGGACTTCGCTAGTATTTCGCTGCACCGCGCGGCGGTCAGCGTCACCTGTACGTACTGAAGACAATAGGAGCCGACGATGGCGACCACGCTTTCTCGTGACGAGCTGCTGGATGCGATTGGCAACATGACGGTTCTCGAGCTCTCCGAGTTCGTGAAGGCGTTCGAGGAGAAGTTCGGTGTGACCGCCGCGGCCCCGGTGGCCGTTGCCGCCGCTGCGCCGGCGGCCGGTGGTGCCGCTGCCGCCCCCGCCGCCGAGGAGAAGACCGAGTTCGACGTCGTTCTCCAGAGCGCCGGCGAGAAGAAGATCCAGGTCATCAAGGTGGTCCGCGAGATCACCGGCCTGGGCCTGAAGGAGGCCAAGGACCTGGTGGACGGTGCCCCCAAGACCGTCAAGGAGGGCGCTTCCAAGGAGGAGGCCGAGCAGATCAAGGCGAAGCTGGAAGAGCAGGGTGCGGCTGTCGAGCTGAAGTAGGACTGCTCCTCCGATCCGGGGCCGTCCCTCGGGGGCGGCTCCGGATCGACGCCGCACGGCGCATCCGGCGGACGCCACCGGCGTGATGAAGAGGAACAGTCACTACTCGCTCGACGCCACATGGCTCGAAAGCCTGCTGACCATAGTCTGATCTGACCCGAACCCCGCCGAGTTTTCGGTCGGGGGATTTTGTGCTTTAGGTCGAACGGGTTCTTTACGGAACCAAGATTTCGACTTTTCCGATGCCGCCCAGGAGGGAGACTCACTTGGCAACGCAAGAGAAATCAATCGTCTCCTTCGCCAAGCTCGCGTCCGGTATGGAGATGCCGAATCTCCTCGACGTGCAGCTTCGCGCATTCCAGACCCTCCTCCAGACCGACGCCGCCGCGCAGGAGCGCGAGGACGTGGGGCTGGAGCGGGTTTTCAACGAGATCTTCCCGATCAGCGACGTCAACGGGAACTTCTCTCTCGAGTTCGTGCGCTACTCCCTGGGGGAGCCGAAGTACGACATCGAGGAGTGCATGGAGCGCGACATGACCTATGCCGCGCCCCTGAAGGCCACCCTGCGACTGATCGTCTGGGAAGAGGTCGGGGACGAACGTCGCCCCAAGGACATCATCGAGAAGGAGGTCTACCTCGGTGATCTCCCCCTCCTGACGCCGCTGGGGACGTTCATCGTCAACGGCGCCGAGCGCGTGATCGTCTCGCAGCTGCACCGCTCCCCGGGGGTGGTCTTCGAGGAGACGATCCACCCGAACGGGTCCAAGCTCTACAGCGCCCGCATCATCCCCTTCCGGGGCTCGTGGGTGGAGTTCACCGTGGATATCCACGACGTGGTCTCCGTCCACATCGACAAGAAGAAGAAGTTCCCGGCGACGGCGCTGCTGCGGGCCGTGGGATTCAGCCGGGACTCGGACGTGCTCGACGTCTTCTACGATCGCGAGAAGGTCGCGCTGACCTCGCTGGAGAAGGAGGCTTCGCGCGAGGGCCGTCGTAGTGTCGAGGCGTTCCACGGCTTCCTCGGTGAGGATGTGCCGGACCCGGCGCTGCTCGGCGAGGAAGGCGCGGTTCTCTACCGGGACATCGTGCTCGCGGAGACCGGCGAGGTCTTCGAGCGGGGCACGCGGCTGACGCCCGAGGCCTATGCCGAGGTGCGCGCCGCCGGCATCGGCACGCTGCCCATCGCCCCGGGCAATCTGCTGGCCCGCGCCGGCGATGAGCTGAGCGCCGAGCTGATCGGCCGTCTGCAGCGCGCCGGGGTGGACGAGGTGTGGCTGTACCGCCCGCGCACGCAGAGTGGCTCCGCGGTTCGCGCCACCCTCGCCAAGGATCCGACCCGCGGCACCATCGACGCGCTCTTCGCCATCCACAACCTGCTGCGGCCCGGCACGGCCCCGGCCCCCGAGGTGTGGACCGAGGAGGACTTCTTCGCCTCCCGCGACCAGGTCATGCACATCCACGACTTCCTGCAGATGTGGCAGGAGGCCGAGGAGGACGCGACCGAGACGGTCAACCGGGAGACCCAGCGCTCGACCGAGGAGCGGATGATCCGCTTCGCGCAGGAGCGCGGGATCCGCTACGTGTGGGAGAACTTCCGTGAGGAGCGCGCGGAGAAGTCGCCGCGCGCCCGGGTGCTCGTCTACGAGCTGCCGCGCGTGCTGACGGTCTACACGGCGGTCTGGCGGCTGCTCTTCCAGCCGCGGGCGGCGCTTGCCGTTTCGGGTGCGCTGGCCTCCGGCAACGGGCGCGCGCTCACCGACTACGGCGAGTACTCCGAGGAGTCGCTCAACAAGCGTTACGACCTCGGCCGGGTCGGCCGCTACAAGATCAACCAGCGACTCCAGCCGGCCTTCGCCGCGCTGGGCTTCACTCCGCCGCCGGCGGGGATGACCGCGCTGACCGCCCAGGACGTGCTGGCGATCCTCCACCACCTGGTCGACCTGCACGAGGGGCGGGGATACACCGACGACATCGATCACCTCGGCAACCGGCGCGTGCGTTCGGTCGGCGAGCTGATCGCGAACCAGTTCTCGGTGGGTCTGTCGCGCATGGCGCGCCTGGTGCGCGAGCGGATGTCGATCGTGTCCGACCCGGACAAGATCAACATCGACGACCTGGTCAACGCCCGCACGGTCTCCGCGGTGATCCAGCAGTTCTTCGGGTCCTCGCAGCTCAGCCAGTTCATGGACCAGACGAACCCGCTGGCCGAGCTGACCCACAAGCGGCGTCTGTCGGCGCTCGGGCCGGGCGGCCTCACCCGCGAGCGGGCCGGCTTCGAGGTGCGCGACGTCCACTACTCGCACTACGGGCGCATGTGCCCGATCGAGACGCCGGAAGGTCCGAACATCGGGCTGATCAACAGCCTGACGACCTACTCGCGGATCAACGACCTGGGCTTCATCGAGACCCCGTATCGCAAGGTGGTGCGAGCGGTCCTGCGCTACCCCTCGAGCGCCAAGCTACGCGAGCCGCTGCGGCTGGTGGTGGGTGAGCGCACGCGGACCTTCGCCCAGGCGGGCGAGACGGTGGACGCGGAGCGGGGCCGCGAGCTCTTCCGCCAGATGATCGTGGGAGCGGAGCTCGCCGAGGACCTGCGCGATTGGAGCGCCATCTTCCCGCGCATGCTGGCGGGCGAGATCCTGCAGTCGCAGTGGGAAGAGATCTTCGAAACGGTGCCGCTGCTGGCCCGCCGCGGCGAGCGAATCACCGAGGACCTGGCGCGCCGCATCGCCGAGCAGCCGGTCAACCTGGTGCGTGTTGTCTCGCGGCGCGCCGGGGCGGAGGCCCGGGGTGTGGCGCCGGAGACGATCCGCAACCCGCTCTCGCTGCCGGTACAGGTCTTCAAGCCGAAGACCGCCGCTTATCTGGCGCCTCCGGGCACGGTGCTCACCCAGGAGGTGGTGGACCGCCTCTACGACGCCCAGATGGAGGGCCTGGAAGAGGGCGAGCGCCCGCACGACGCGCCGGAAAAGGTGGGGGTCGACTATACCACCGGCGTCGCCGCGCTGACGGCCCCGCTCGACGTGGGTCGGGTGACGCTGCAGCCGGAGGTGCAGCTGACCTGGGTCACACCTGTGGTCACGCGGATCGTGGCCTGGCTGTCCGCCAACGAAGAGGAGCTCGCCCGCATCGCACAGGCGAACGCGCCTCTCGCCGAGGACGGCACCTTCGTGAACGATTTCGTGCTCTGCCGCGAGCGGGGTGACTTCCCGCTGCTCACGCCGGACGAGATCGATTACATGGACGTGGCGCCGGACCAGCTGGTCTCGGTGGCGGCCGCCCTGATCCCGTTCCTCGAGCACGACGACGCGAACCGCGCGCTGATGGGCTCGAACATGCAGCGCCAGGCGGTCCCGCTCCTCTTCCCGGAGGCCCCGCTGGTCGGCACCGGGCTCGAGGAGACCGCGGCCCGGGATTCGGGCGCGGTGGTGGTGGCTCGGCGCGCGGGAGTGGTGGCCGAGGTCACCGCCGACCACATCGTGATCGACACGGGCAGCACCGCCCCCGCGGCGGGCAGCGAGCCCTTGCGGCGCCTGTCGCAGTTCGATCGCTACCGGATGAAGAAGTACTGGCGGACCAACCAGGACACGGCGATCAACCAGCGGCCGCTCGTGCGGAAGGGGCAGCGGGTCGAGCGGGGAACCATCCTCGCCGACGGGGCCTCGACCGACAACGGAGAGCTGGCCCTGGGCCGGAACCTGTTGGTGGCCTTCATGCCCTGGTACGGCCACAACTTCGAGGACGCCATCGTGCTCTCGGAGCGGCTGGTGCGCGACGACGTCTATACGTCGATCCACATCCAGGAGCTCGAGCTCCAGGTCCGCGACACCAAGCGGGGAATGGAGGAGATCACCCGTGAAATCCCCAACGTCGCCGAGGAGTCGCTGGTCGACCTCGACGAGCGGGGCATCATCCGCATCGGAGCGCGGGTGAAGGCGGGCGACATCCTGGTCGGTAAGATCACCCCCAAGGGCGAGACCGAGCTCTCCCCAGAGGAGAAGCTGCTCACCGCGATCTTCGGCGAGAAGGCCAAGGACGTGAAGGACTCCTCCCTGAAGGTGCCGCCGGGCGTCGAGGGGACGGTGATCGACGTCAAGGTCTTCTCGCGGCGGATCGACGACCCGCTGCTGGAGAAGGAGCACGGTCAGCGGATCGGTGAGCTGCGGGCCTTCGAGCGCGCGGAGATCCAGCGGATCTCGGAGGCGCGCGACGAGGAGGTGAAGGAGCTCATCGTCGGCAAGGAGGTCGCGCTCTTCCTGAAGCGTGGGACGGTGGAGCCCTACTTCACCGAGGGGACGAAGCTCACCGCCGAGGTGGTGGCGGACCTCGACCTGAACGAGGTGGACCTCACCACGCTGAAGGTCACGGACAAGGAGACGAACGAGCAGCTCCGTCGCGTCATCGACGAGGCCAAGCGCCGCATCGAGCGCGTCCGTCAGCGCACCGAGGACCAGATCGACAAGGTCTTCCAGCCGGACGAGCTGCCTCCGGGCGTCGTCCAGCTGGTGAAGGTATATCTCGCCGAGAAGCGGAAGATCTCGGTGGGTGACAAGATGGCCGGGCGCCACGGGAACAAGGGCATCATTGCCCGGATCGTGCCCGAGGAGGACATGCCGTTCATGCCCGACGGGACTCCGGTGGATGTCTGCCTCAACCCGCTCGGCGTGCCGAGCCGCATGAACGTGGGCCAGATTCTGGAGACCCACCTGGGTTGGGCGGCGCGGGTCCTCGGCTTCGAGGCGAAGACGCCGGTTTTCCAGGGCGCTTCGGAGGACGAGATCGGGGTGCTGCTCCGGCTCGCGGGCGTCACCTGGGCGCGCCAGGCACTGGGCGTCAGTGCCCCGGCGCCGACCTTCGACGTGGAGGACGTGCGCCGGATCATCGCCGCTGTCGACGCGGTTCAGCTCGACGGTGAGCCGATCCCGGAGCGCGGAATCGGGCGCTCGATGGATCGACTGCTCGGTCAACCGACCACCCCCAAGGAGGTCGAGGACAAGCTGAGGGCGCTCAAGGGCTACCTGGTTGCGGCCGCGGAGGAGCTGGTCGAGCGGAGAGAGGGTGCCTCCCTCGAGGAGACCTTCCCGGCGGCGGCTGCCCTCAAGAAGTCCAAGAGCCTCGAGGGGCTGCACGACGCGGTGGAGGAGCACATGAGCCACGCGGGCCTGACCCCCGGTGGCAAGGTGCGACTCCGCGACGGCCGGTCGGGTGAGGAGTTCACCTCGCCGGTCACGGTCGGCTCGATTTACATGCTGAAGCTCTCACACCTCGTGGACGACAAGATCCACGCGCGGAGCATCGGCCCATACTCGCTGGTCACGCAGCAGCCGCTGGCCGGCAAGGCGCAGTTCGGCGGTCAGCGCTTCGGAGAGATGGAGGTGTGGGCGCTCGAGGCCTACGGCGCGGCGCACACGCTCCAGGAAATCCTCACCGTCAAGTCGGACGACGTGAACGGACGCTCACGGGTCTACGAAGCCATCGTGAAGGGAGAGAACCTCCCCGAACCCGGCCTGCCGGAGAGCTTCAACGTGCTGGTGAAGGAGCTCCAGGCGTTGGGGATCAGCGTGACGCTGGGCAATTGAGAAGAGGGGATATCCGTTATCCGTTATCCGCTATCCGTCAACAGTCAGCGGGCGCTCCAAGCAGCGGCAGACCTCGCGACACTGGCCGTCCTCGACGGACAACGGATAACGGATAACGGATAACGAACACCCCGCTTCCAGCGCAGTACCTGACATCGACGGCGAACTCCGACACCGTCGAGAGCTTATACAAGGGGGACACCTACATGATCGATTTTCCCCGCACTCGCGAGACGCGCGCGACGGACTTCAACTTCATCCAGGTGAAGTTGGCCTCTCCGGAGGAGATCCGGTCGTGGAGCTACGGCGAGGTCACCAAGCCGGAAACGATCAACTACCGCTCCTTCAAGCCGGAGCGGGACGGGCTCTTCTGCGAGCGCATCTTCGGTCCGGTCAAGGACTGGGAGTGCCACTGCGGCAAGTTCAAGCGGATCCGCTACCGCGGCATGATCTGCGACAAGTGCGGCGTGGAGGTCACTCTCTCCAAGGTGCGGCGCGAGCGGATGGGCCACATCGAGCTGGCGGTGCCGGTCGCGCACATCTGGTTCTTCAAAACGCTCCCCTCGCAGATGGGCTATCTGCTGGGGATGACGCTGCGGGACCTGGAGAAGGTCATCTACTACGCCGCCTACGTGGTCACCCGCCCCGGCCAGCAGGACGTCAAGATCGGTCAGTTGCTGGACGAGGAGGAGTACTACCAGCTTCGCCAGCGGGCGCAGGAGGAGGGCGACCAGGACTTCCAGGCGGACATCGGCGCCCCGGCCGTGCGCACCCTACTGCGTGAGCTGGACGTGGAGCCGGAGCTCGGCGGCGTCTGGAACGCGGACAACAAGGGGCTCGACCGGCTGGCGGAGACGCTGCGCGCGCAGGTCGCCAACGAAACCAGCCAGCACCGGAAGAAGCAGACGCTCAAGCGGCTGAAGGTCATCGACGCGATCCGCAACTCCGCGGAGAACCCGGCCGACCGCAACCGCCCCGAGTGGATGATCATGGACGTGATCCCGGTCATTCCGCCGGATCTGCGTCCGCTGGTACCGCTCGACGGTGGCCGCTTCGCTACCAGCGATCTGAACGACCTCTATCGGCGTGTCATCAACCGGAACAACCGGCTGAAGAAGCTGATGGAGATGCGCGCCCCGGAGGTCATCCTCCGCAACGAGAAGCGCATGCTCCAGGAGGCGGTCGACGCGCTGTTCGACAACGGGCGCCGCAGCAAGGCGATTCGCGGTCGCGGCAAGCGTCCGTTGAAGTCGCTGTCGGACATGCTGAAGGGCAAGCAGGGGCGCTTCCGCCAGAACCTGCTCGGTAAGCGCGTGGACTACTCCGGCCGTTCGGTGATCGTGGTCGGGCCCGAGCTGAAGCTGCACCAGTGCGGCCTGCCGAAGGCGATGGCGGTGGAGCTGTTCAAGCCCTTCATCATCCACGAGCTGGAGAAGCGCGGCGCGGCGGAGACGGTCAAGCGGGCGAAGAAGATCGTCGAGCGCGACGATCCGAAGGTGTACGAGGTGCTCGAGGACATCATCCGCGATCACCCCGTGCTGCTGAACCGTGCGCCGACGCTGCACCGCCTCGGCATCCAGGCCTTCGAGCCGGTGCTGGTGGAGGGGAAGGCGATCCGCATCCACCCGCTGGTCTGCGCCGCGTTCAACGCGGACTTCGACGGCGACCAGATGGCGGTGCACGTGCCCCTCTCCTTCGAGGCGCAGCTCGAGGCGCGGGTGCTGATGCTGTCGAGCAACAACATCCTGCTGCCGTCGAACGGCCGGCCCATCGCCGCCCCGACGCAGGACATCGTCATGGGGTGCTACTGGCTCACGAAGGATCCGGTGGGCTTCGAGGCCGCTTTCGCGGAGGAGAAGAACGGCGGCAAGCCGCTGCCGCGCTTCGGCTCCATCGGCGAGGTGGAGATGTCGCTGGCCAACAAGCTGGTCGACTTCCACACGCCCTGCTGGTTCTACTACGACCCGAAGGCGCTGGGGCCGAACGAGGAAGGGAAGCCGCGCAAGCCGCGCTGGATCGAGACCACGGTGGGCCGGGTGATCTTCAACTCGGTGGTTCCGCCCGAGCTGGGTTACTGGAACCGCACCATGGGGAAGAAGGAGCTCGGCGACATCGTCTTCACCGCCTATCGGCAGGTGGGGCTGGGGCGCACCACGGTCTTCCTGGACGCGCTCAAGGACTTCGGCTTCCGCTACTCCACCCTCGGGGGCGTCTCGGTCGGCATCGAGGACATGGAGATCCCCGCGGAGAAGGAGCAGATCCTTCGCGAGGCGGAGGAGGACGTCGCCCGCTACACCCGGGCGTACTCCAACGGCGTCATCTCCAACGGCGAGCGGTACAACAAGGTCATCGACACCTGGACGCACGCCAACAACGACGTGGCGGACGCCATGGTGCAGCGTCTGGCACAATCGCGCGGCGGGTTCAACCCCGTCTACATGATGATGAACTCGGGCGCGCGAGGCTCACGTGACCAGATGAGGCAGCTCGCCGGCATGCGCGGCCTGATGGCCAAGCCGCAGAAGAAGCTGACCGGCGGCATCGGCGAGATCATCGAGAGCCCGATCAAGTCGAACTTCCGTGAGGGTCTCACCGTGCTGGAGTACTTCATCTCCACGCACGGCGCGCGGAAGGGGCTGGCCGACACGGCGCTGAAGACCGCCGACGCGGGCTACCTCACCCGCCGCCTGGTCGACGTGGCGCAGGACGTCACCATCACCGAGGAGGACTGCGGCACCGTCCTGGGCATGGAGGTCTCCGCGCTCAAGGAGGGTGAGGACGTGGTCGAGCCGCTGAAGGACCGCATCGTGGGCCTGGTGGCGCTCGATGACGTGGTGGATCCGATCGACGGCGAGCTGATCGTCGAGGCGGGAACGCTGATCGACGAAGAGGCGGCGGACGCGATGGACGACGCGGGAATTCCCAGCGTGCGCGTGCGCTCCGTCCTCACCTGCGAGAGCCGTCGCGGGCTCTGCCGGCAGTGCTACGGCCGGAACCTCGCCACCATGGAGATGGTGGACGTGGGCGAGGCGGTCGGGATCCTGGCCGCGCAGTCGATTGGCGAGCCGGGCACGCAGCTCACGCTGCGAACCTTCCACATCGGCGGTACGGCCGCCCGTATCGCGGCGCAGACCCAGCGTCGCAGCAAGGTGGAAGGCGTCGCCGAGTTCGAGCGCATCACCACGGTGGAGACGCCCGAGGGCACGAGGATCGTCACCAGCCGCGAGGGTGAGATCCTGATGCGGACGCCCGAAGGGGTGATCCGCTCTCGGCTGAGCGTTCCCTACGGTGCGGTGATCGCGGTAGAGGATAAGCAGCAGGTGGACGTGGGCGACCTGCTGTTCAGCTGGGACCCCTACTCCGAGCCGATCGTCTCGGACTTCCGCGGTACGGTGCGCTTCATCGACATCGTCGATGAAGAGACGGTGCGCGAGGAGCTCGACGAATCCACCGGCCGGCGTCAGCTGGTGATCATCGAGGATCGCAACAAGAAGCTGCACCCGATGATCGAGATTCGCGACAGCGAGAACGACACCAAGCTGCGCGAATTCATCATCCCGGTGGGCGCGCAGCTCACGGTGCGCGACGGCGAGGAGGTCGCTCCGGGCACCACGCTGGCGAAGATCGCGCGCGAGGCGTACAAGACGCGCGACATCACCGGCGGTCTGCCCCGTATCGCCGAGCTGTTCGAGGCGCGCAAGCCGAAGGATCCGGCGGTCATTACCGAGGTGGACGGCTCCGTGCGCTTCGGGGACATCAAGCGCGGCAAGCGCGAGGTGATCATCATCCCGGAGAGCGGGGAGGAGCGGATCTACGAGATCCCGGTCGGCAAGCACCTCCGCGTGCACGAGGGTGACGTGGTGCGCGCCGGTGACCGGCTGAGCGAGGGTCCGGTGAACCCGCACGACATCCTGCGCATCAAGGGCCC